>JAYRHV010000070.1:0-12731 GCA_041907165.1 Candidatus Omnitrophota bacterium
AAAAGCTCTTGAAAATTTTAAGAAAGCACTGGAAATTGACCCTGCCAATGTCGAAGCGCACTATAATCTCGGTGATTTCTATTACGGGCAAGGCAAATTTGATGAAGCTTTGGTGCATTTCCAAAAACTCCTGTCCATTAATCCTAATTCGGCCATTGGCTACAACAAAAGGGGATTAATTTATGGTATGCGTGGAGATTATAACCGAGCCTTGGCTGACTTTAACCGCTCATTGGCGATTGAACCGCGAAACAGTGAAGTCTATGCGCATCGTGGTATCATTTTTGAACATAAAAAAATGTTCAAAGAAGCCCTTGAAACCTATAATACAGCCATTGTACTAAATCCCAAAAATGCTGATGCTTATGCAGGACGGGGGAATGTCTACGCTACAATGGGCCTATATGGTCAAGCAGCAAAAGATTTTAATACGGCATTAAAAATCAATCCGCAACATTTAGGTGCCCAAAAAAGTCAGGCGGCCTTAAAAAAAGTTCTCATCGACAAAAATGCTTCCCGCCCTTAAAAATCACGCAAAAAAAATCTTATTTATTTTCATCCTGAGTGTCGCCGGGATTTTAATTTACCGCAATAGTTTGCACGTGCCTTTTATTTTTGACGATATGACCCAAATTGTTTTTAATCCCACAATCCAATCATTGCATTGGCCGTGGCAATTTCTAGTGAATAATCGCCGACCGCTGCTTTACGCAACTTTGGCTTTTAACTTTCAACACTGTGGCTTTAATACATTGGGATTCCATGTTTTTAATGTCAGCGTCCATGTTTTAGCCGCGATATCCTTATTTTTATTAATCAATAAAACCTGCCGCTTGCCCCAAATGGGGGAGAGTATCCGACGAGAAGCGTACCTATTAGCCTTTGGGGCCTCTTTGCTTTGGGTCTGTCATCCGATTCAAACACAGGCTGTCACCTATATCATCCAAAGGGCCGAATCATTAATGTCGCTTTTTTTTCTTCTGACTCTATACTTCTGCGTGCAATATTTTACCTCTCGAAGAATAATGTGGCTTGTCCTCTCTGGCCTAAGCGCCCTTTTTTGTAGCTTGACGAAAGAGGTTGCACTCGCATTGCCCTTTGTGGTTTTATTATATGACCGTGCATTTATTTCGATTTCATTTCGTCAGGCTTTGCGTGAAAATCGATGGTTATATCTTTCTTTGAGTTTTACTTTGCTCATCATGTTTTTTTTGTATTTTACGACGCATCCCCAAGAGAAGCAAACGGCCGGTTTCGCGATAAAAGATATCTCAGCCCTAGGGTATGCTCTTAATCAGCCGCGGGTCATCCTGCATTATCTACAATTGGTCTTCTGGCCGCATCCGCTTATTTTTGACTATGCTTGGCCACTGGAAAGAAATTTTTTTGTCCTTTTGCCATCTGTTTATCTGATTGTTACGTGGATTATTGTTTTAACCGCATCTTTTTGTCGCTATCCTCGTATAAGTTTTTTGGGCTTAACTTTTTTTATAATTTTGGCACCCTCATCGAGCTTTATTCCGCTTAAAGACTTGATCTACGAATATCGAATGTATTTGCCTCTGAGCTGTTTAACAATTTTCTTTACTTGCTTACTAAAATCGTTCATTGACCGTTGTATAAATTTTAAAAGCCGCAACGCGTTTTTTATCGTGACCATTGGAATTTTTTCTTTAATACTCGGTGGAATTTCGTATCAGCGCAACAAAATTTATCAAAGTGAAGAACGCCTTTGGAGGGATGTTCTTGTTAAACAACCAGAGAATGTTCGCATTTGGAATGATCTTGGCAGCTACTTATTTAAAAAAGGGGCAAATAAAGAGGCCGCCGAATGCTTTTTAAAATCACTATCGCTCAATCCACGCTCGGCCGAAGTTTCGTCTAATCTTTCTATGGCTTTGGCATCCGAGAGAAAATTTGACGCGGCCCTTTATTATGGGCAAAATTCGATCAAAATTTCACCGGATTTTTCTGTGGGTTACTATAATTTAGGGGTCATATATATGCAAATGGGCCGTTATGAAAAGGCCATTGATTATTTTGAAAAGACATTAACGTTGGGTTTGGTTAAACCGACTGTTTTAAAAAGTTTAGCGGTTGCCTTACTTAATACTGGTCGAGGGCATGAAGCTGTCAATCTATTAAACGAAGCACTGCGCTTGGATCCTGATTCCAAAGAAATCAATTCCCTATTAAAATTCGCGATCCAAAAGTTAAAGCGCTGATAGCCGATTCATATCGAAAATAATCAATTTGGAATGACTTTCGCAAGATTATCGATATAATTTAAAATAAAATATAATTTCTATAAATCAAATCCATGATCTTAGAATTTCAAACGTTACCTGAACTATTAACAAAGCGTGTCAAAATCTCGCCTGACAAACCCGCTTTTTCGCAATTAAATGATGAAAACAAGTGGATATCCATTAGCTGGAAGGAATTCAATCAAAAAGTTGAATTAACCTCCGCGAGACTATGGAGTCAAGGCATACGCCCAAGTGACCGTGTTGGAATCATGCTTTCTAACTGTCTGGATTGGGAAATTCTTCATCATGCAGTTTTGCGCCTTGGCGCTGTTGTCGTGGGGTTTGAAAAGGTCGATCCACCAGAGCGGTTAGCTGAAATATTTGATAATAGCCAACCTGCGGCTTTTTTTATAGAAAATGTCGAACAAGCAAATTTCTTAAACGAGACTCAACTATTATCACTGCGAATTACGGTTACTTTTTCTCCGATTCATTCTGAAGGTTGGGAGACGTGGGATAAGTTTAATCAACTTGCGTCAAATCCACAGAATTTACCGCCTTTACCCAACCCGCAACAACCAGCAACTTTGATCTATACCTCTGGGACAACCGGCAGTGCAAAAGGCATCCTTTATACGCAAGCCCAACTGGCAATGGCGACACAAAGCATCATTCGTCTTTATGGAAAATTTCTCAAAGAGGATTCAAAATTTATTTCTTGGCTGCCACTGACCGCTTTATCCCAGCGCATCGCAAATTTATCAGGAATCATCCTTGCCGCCGAAGTCTATTTCTTAGCTGATCCACGCCGGATTATGGAAGTCATAAAGTCAATCTCACCCGGATTTTTTATAGGCGTACCACGTTTTTATGAAAAACTCTGGCGTGGTATTGAAGATAATATCCGAAAAAAACCTTGGGCACTACGTACTTTTATTCATTTGGCCATCGGTATCGGCGGCCTGTATGCCAGACAGGTTAGAGAAAAGAAAAAAATTAATTGGTTTTTAAAAATAACCCATCGAATGATGGATCGACTTGTTCTTGCGAAAATCCGTGGGATTATGGGCAGTGAACTCAAATATATGCTTTGCGGATCTGCTCCAATCGCGGTTCATCTGTTGGAATTTTATCATGCTATAGGTTTTGTCATTCTCGAAGCCTATGGACTTTCTGAAAATGTCATCCCAATGTCGACAAATACCCATGACAGTTTTAAATTTGGTACCGTTGGGAATATCTTGCCTGAAAACGAAATTCGTTTTGATCCAGAATCAGTTATTTTAGTTCGCGGGCCGGGCGTTTTTTCCGGTTATCATCGGGATGACAAAACTACCCCTTTTAATGAAGAAGGGTTCTATGATACTGGCGATTTTGGAGAGTTAAAAGGAAATTTTTTAACCCTCAAAGGCCGCAGGGCGGAATTGATTAAAACATCTACAGGTCGCAGAATTTCGCCAGTTCACGTTGAAAGCGCTTTAAAAACTTTTTCGATCATCGATCAAGCCGTCGTTTTTGGCTCAGGGCATAAACGTCTTATTGCTTTGCTGACTTTAAATCCGCAAACGGCATCAACGCAATATCTCTCGGGGCATTGGCAAGAACCTTCGCCCAAATTTCTGGCCGACTTAAAAGCCGGATTAATGACCGCGGCCGAAGCATTACCTCCCGCAGAACGGCCAGCAGGATATATTGTTTTGGAGCAGACTTTTTCGGTCATTACCGGGGATCTTACATCAAGCCAGAAACTACGTCGAAAGAACATTCAGCAACGTTACCTTTTATGGATGAACCGATTATTTAGTCAGGTTGAACTGAGCACAGACTTTGTTCCTAAAATTATTTTTTTATCAGAAGCGCAAATCCGTCAAACCCAATTTGCCCAAATGCCCCAGCAGCATGAGACGGTTTCGTCAAGAATGACCCGTTTTCTTCGTTTAGGACGAATGCTCATTAAAGTAGCAGAAATTCGATTTTGGGATTCATTGCCACATTTAGACTTAGGTGAAGCTTGGTTTGAACGACGACGTAATCGTGCTCTCAAAAAAATAGGACGCATCATCACAGGGGAGTTATCATATCTTAAGGGTCCGGCTGCTAAAGTCGGACAAATGGCCAGTTATGTCACGCACCTAGTCCCTCTTCCAATCCGTGATTCCTTAGCCCGATTACAGTCAACCTCATATCCGCTTTCCAATGAATTAGTCACAAGCCTCGTTGAAAAATCGCTAGGACGTCCTTTAGACTCAATGTTTTCGCATTGGGAAAAAATGCCTATCGCAGTGGCAACCATGAGCCAAGTACATTTAGCACGGCTCATAACAGGAGAATCCGTTGTTGTCAAAGTTTTGCATCCTGACACGCGCAAGGTAACTCACGGAGATCTTGAAACTCTACGCATTATTTTTCCACTCTTAGGCAAAGGCATTGGAATTTCCAATAGCTTAGAAATTATGCAAGAGCTTTTTGATCTTTTTATTCAGGAGTGCGACCTAAGACGCGAAGCGGTTCATCAAGAAATCTTTCATCGACTTTATGCCAATGACCCTCACGTTATCATCCCCAAAATCTACTGGCAATGCACTTCAAATGATGTCTTGACAATGGAATATGTCAGTGGAGTTTCTTATCAACAATTTAAAGCCGCAGCAGGACAAAAAGCAAAAAACCGTGTCGGAGAAATTATTTTAGAAACAATTTCAACAGCCATTTGTCGTTACGGAATTTTTAATGCCGACCCCCACCCGGGGAACTATCTGTTCTTAGATAACAAGGTTTGCTTTCTTGACTTTGGATTTATTCGCCGTTGGCCTAAGCCTTTTATTGATACGTGGAAATTACAAAGTTTAGCAGGAGCACGTGGAGATATTGATGAGTTTATAAAAATGTCAACTACCTTGGGCTTTAAGGGTGTCAATGATTTTCAAGCGCTTTTAAATCAATTTACTGCCATTTCTTATGCGCCGTGGAAAGAAGATCGGATGTATCGATTCACATCATCCTTTCTAAATTCCGAATTAAAAAAACTTTTTTATTACGGAAATAAAATCGGGACATTTCGCATGCCTCCGGAATTTGTTGCGATTTCCAGACTTTTCGCAGGACAATATGCCCTGCTGTCTGATTTGGGTGCAGAGTCGAATTGGCATCGGATCCTGATGCCGTTATTAAATGGGCCAACCTTATCCTTAATCGAAGTTGAAAAAGATATCATCCCCTAAGAAAGAGGTGAAAAATGAGTGCTCCTTTACCGCAAGAGTTGATTGATCAACTGACCGTAGATTTAGGCGCTCAAAATGTCGTCGTCGATCAAACACAAGTCGAAAAACTTTCACGCACATGTATACCTTTTCGGGAAATTCCTTCAGTTATAGTCTATCCGACCAATGTCAAACAAGTGCAAGCCGTTGTCTTGGCTGCAAAAAAATTCAATGTCACCATCTGGCCGGTGAGTACCGGCAAAAATTGGGGTTACGGCGAAACTACGGCCTGTTACCCTGATGGCATTACGATGATCCTAAGCCGCATGAACAAAATCTGGCACGTTGATGAAAAGCTCGGGTTTGCTGTTCTCGAGCCGGGGGTGACCTATCAGCAACTTAATGATCATTTGAAAGCAACCAAGTCATCTTTTTGGGCGGATGTCTCCGGAAGCACACAATCCGCCAGCGTGGTCGGAAACGCTCTAGATAAAGGTGTCGGTGTCACACCGTATGCGGATCATTTTGGTCAAATGTGCGGCTTAGACGTCGTCCTTGCCGACGGTCAAATTTTAGAAACCGGCGGCGGACTGCAAGGCAATAATCATGTGCGCCACGTTTATCGTTGGGGCGTAGGCCCTTACCTTGATGGAATTTTTGCACAATCTAATTACGGGATTGTCGTCAAGAGTGGTATTTGGCTTATGCCAAAACCCGAAGTTTTTGATTGGGCTGTCTTTGAATATACAGCCAGTGAAGATCGATTTCCTCAATTAATGGAAGATTTAAGACAATTAGTCTTCAGCGGTGCCTTGCGCGCGCGCCCACATCTGGCCAATGATTTTGCCATGATGTGCATCGTTTCCCAATATCCTAATGAACTTTTAAACGGTAAAAGATATTTGGACGAACAAGCTATGGCCACTTGGCGCAAAAAGCATGGTGTCGCCCGATGGACGTTTGGCTGTGGGGTTTATGGCAGCAAAGAGGAGGTCCGTTTTCAAAAACACAACTTAAGTCATGTTCTTGGAAAATACGGCGCTCTTCGATTTTTGGGAATGGCCATTCGCGAAGATTGGTTGGGATCTATTTTTCGTCGAATTGTTCCTTTTGCCTTGCGGGCTATCGGTAAGTCACCCGCGTTTTTGGAAGCCTTGGTTCCGGGTATCAACTTATTTCGCGGCATCCCGACGGATTATTTTGCCCGTCAGGTTTATTTTAAATCTCATAAAAATAAACCCCAGACTGATATTGATCCAAGCCGTGACCAATGCGGATTTTTATGGATCGGACCGATTTTACCGTTTACTGCAGAACATGTTCACAAAGCCTTTAGCTTGGCAAAATCAATTTCTACAAAATATGAATTTGATTTTTTCTTAGAAGTGCTCATCGAAAATCCGCGTTCAATTGTATTCTTACTTGGTGTGTTTTATGACCGCAAAGATGAAGCTGATGCTACCCGTGCCAGAGCATGGTATACAGAAATCCGCGAGAGCTTCTTGCAAAACGGTTATCCGGCATACCGTACAACCACAATGAGCATGGCCAAATCTCTGGATTCAAACCCGGTTACCAAAAACTTTTTTAACACGCTTAAAAAAGCTATTGATCCACAAAATACGATTGCTCCGGGCCGATACGGAATTGACCCTCAAAGACAAAATTAATATACAAAGGGGAGAATATATTGTCTGAAACTTTTTTTATTACTGGAGCAACCGGCAATATTGGCGGTCGTTTAGTCCCTGAACTTTTAAAAGACACAGGCGCACAGCTGTTTTTGCTCATCACCGGCAAAGATCAAACGCATGCACAGCAAAAAGGGCAAGAGCTGCTGGATTTTTGGGACGTCAATGATCCATCGTCACGCCAAAGGGTCAAAATCTTTTGGGGAGATATTAAACAAAACCAACTTGGGCTCACATCAGTCTTTGAAGAACTTTCGGGTCAAGTTACACAAATTATTCATTGTGCAGCAAATTTAAAATTGAACATGAGTTTGCCAGAAGCAAGGGCAACGATATTGGAAGGAACAAAAAACACGGTCGTTCTAGCTAAACGATGCCAAGCTCGCGGTGTCTTCAAACGGTTTCATTATATAAGCACTTTAGAAATTTCCGGAAAATTTACTGGGACCTTTAAAGAAGAGTATCTGCCAGATTCTGGTTTTGGCTTCCTAAATACTTATGAACAAGTTAAAGCAGAAACAGAAAAATATTTGCAGTCCGAGCATCTCTTAGGCCTAGCACTTACGATTTATCGCCCCAGTATGGTCGTCGGAGATTCAAAAACAGGGCGAATCAAAAACTTTCAATCCTTCTATTATCTTTTGCGCGACATGGTTTTTTTGCCACAAGCACCAATTTTGCCGATTAGTTCAAATTTTCGTGTGGAAATCGCGCCAGTTGATTTTATTGCCCAAATCATTAGCGCTGTCGCAAAATTAGATATCAGCACAAACGGAAAAATTTATCATCTGACAATTGGGGGGCCACAGGCATTAACACCTTTACCCAAATTTATCAAATCAGCTCGTCAAACGATTTTAAAACTTAGCGGAAAACAAACTCCAAATGCAATTTTTGTTTCCCCGGCATTTATTTATGGACTTATGGCTTTTGTACGACAATTATCTTTTGGGAAGAGTCGAAAATTCATCGAAAATCAATTGATTTTCCTGCAATTTTTCTTTCTCGATGTCATTTTTGATAATTCGCAAATGAGACACCTAGCCGAAATCAATGATATAAAAGTCCCAGCAATTAGCGAGTGCCTTGAACCCTTGTGCAAATTTTATTTAGAGAGGAGCTCTGTTAAATGAAAAGACAGCATGCTTACGGTTGGGTCCCTGATATCCCTGATCAAAGAGATTTTGTCTATACAGCGATTCGACCAAAACTAAAATTGCCTGCCATAGTTGACCTGCGAAAAAATTGTTCTCCCGTTGAAGATCAAGGACAGTTAGGTAGTTGTACGGCAAATGCTTTAGCTGGCAACATTGAATTTATTGACAAATCCAATGACGGCAAATTTATGCAGGCAAGCCGCTTATTTATTTATTATAATGAACGCTTTTTAACTCACAGCGTAAAGGTTGATTCCGGCGCTACTTTGCGCGACGGTATTAAAACTTTATCCCAAAAGGGCGTATGTGATGAAAATCTGTGGCCGTATGTCATTGATAAATTTACGACCAAACCCACAGTTGCCTGCTATACCCAAGCGCTTGTTCACCGTATTGTTTCCTATCATCGTCTCCAAACGCTTGATGAAATGTTGACTTGCTTAGCCGATGGGTATCCTTTTGTCTTTGGGTTTACTGTTTATGAAAGCTTTGAAAGTCCCAGTGTTGCCAAAACCGGCGTTATGCCGATGCCGGCACCCTCAGAGCGGGCTTTAGGTGGACATGCGGTCATGGCTGTAGGGTATGATCAAAAAAATGAACGTTTACTGATCCGCAATTCGTGGGGAGATACATGGGGACAAAAAGGATATTTTACTATGCCGTTTGCTTTTGTTAAATCTTCAGCCCGTGACTTTTGGACAATACGAAAATAAAAAGGAGAACGTATGACATCCCACAAAAAACGAAATATTTTTTCAATCAATAATAAGTACCAAATGGGTATCGTTTTTTTGATTGCGGCGCCGCTGTTTGTGATTTCCTTAACTACTTTAATTGTTTTGTACATAATGAATACGCAAATTAACACGCTGATTTCAAATGAATCCTATTTACAAATATCCCCTTGTATCACCCAATGGTTTTACATTTCTATTTGCTTTACTTTTGTCTCGTTGTTTATCTTTATGCTTTTAGCATTTAAATCCGCCTATGATTTAGTCAATCCATTTGGTCGTATTATTTTAGAGGTTGACGAATTTCTCTTAACCGGAGAAAAGCGAAACATTGTTGTCCGAGCTGAAGATGAATTGGCTAAAGAGGTCTCGGAACGAATCAACAAATTAATAAAAAAAATACCTTAAAGAAAAATATTTTATCCTTTAATCCTATTCTTGAATTTAAAAACAATCGACAAAATAAGTTAGGAGTAAAAATGTTTGAATGGAAAGAAGAATACAATACCGGTGTTGGTGAAATCGATCTTCAGCACAAAACGCTCTTTGGGCTGTTACAACAACTCAATGACAGCCATCAAAAGCCAAATTCGAAAGAACAAACAAAAGAATGCATCAAATATGTCGATGATTATATCAAGATGCATTTTAGTTTTGAAGAAGGGTGTATGCATGCCAGCAAATGCCCAGCTGCCTTACAAAATAAAAGTCAACATCAAGCCTTTATAAAAGATTATTCAAAGCTTCGTGACGAACTTGAAAAAAGTGATTTTTCGCAAGAAGGGGCCAAACAGCTTTGTATGATGATTGCCAAGTGGTTTATTAAGCATATCTTGTCGATCGACATTCAATTAAACTCTTGCATGCACTAATATTCTGTCTCCAAATTTTTTGCTCAACGAAAGGATTGGACATGTCTGTTGAAAATAAAAAAGCTGTTGAACTCATTCTTGAAATTATCAAACAGATGAAGCTCAAACAAAATGTAACACAGATCATTCATCGTCCAGATTATCAGGATTATCAACTGCATTTTGGAGACAGCTATCACTGCGAAATCCAAGAAAAGATCATAGATGACGTTCTGATATTTAAAAGTGGCGATGCCAAACGGCAGATTCAATTTGCATTAAACCATCTTATTGCGTGGCCAGAATATGAAAAACCGATCAAGCAAGCTAAGCAGGATGAAAAAATTTCGGTTGATGACGAATTGTAAAACAAACCATCTTTGCGCACACTTTTTAGCTGGAAAACAATGATTTACTTCCAAAAGAGACAATGCGATATACAAAAAACGGATAAAATATGCCAGATATTTTTCATCGGGTTGGAATCAAAGTAAGTCCGGACAAGGTTTTTAAAGCCATTACAACAACTGATGGGCTTTCACATTGGTGGATTGCCACAACTAAAGGGAATCCTCAAATAAACGGAAGAATAAACTTCGGATTCGCAACGATGAAGGTTGTTGAGTTAAAACCCAACAAAGTGATCAAATGGAAATGTGTGAAGGGTCCCAAAGAATGGGTTGGGACACAGGTGATCTTTGAATTAAAGTTCAAGAATAACCAAACTTTTGTCATTTTTACCCATGCCAATTGGAAAGAGCCGGTTGAGTTTATGCATCATTGCAGCACAAAATGGGCTGTCTTTCTCTTGAGTTTAAAAGATTGGCTGGAACGGGAAGAAGGTCGCCCTTATCCCTATGATGTCAATATTCATGTAGGCGACTAATTGATCATCATAAAAAATTGCGAGGCAATAGAGCAATCGTGAGTAATTTTTTCTCAATAACCATCTAAAAATTCTCAACCTACACCAGAAGGGTTTCTAACACGCCGTCGAAAGACGGCGATTTACTTTTTTGAAGGATAATTGTATAATATGCCTGTCGCGTAATGCAGTGCAACTCTAAAATAACTGGGCTTTGTCCCACAGATACGGAGAAATGAAATAGTGAAAAATGTTTCAATGTTCTTGATCTTTTTTATGCTGGTCATTGTTTTGGTCTTAAAAAATTGTCAGATTGTTCATGCCGCCGATATTGTTAATGTTTTTCGTGACGCAGAACTTATGGATATTACTCGTGACCAAGCACTGCCTCTTGATGGAAAAGCGGACATAGTTTACGATACCTTTCTTGGAATCAGTAAAACAGAAGCCTTAAATGCCTATCGTGGTCAAACCTATTACAGTATGTCGGATTCACGCTCGGTCATGACCTTTGATATTTCACCATATGCCGGGAAAACCCTAACTTCTGCAGTTTGGACTGGATATGGCTTAAATTATGACATTGCTGGTTACCCACCACCTATCGTAGGAAAATTTTTTCTTTCAAGTGGTGATGGATTGGTTACTTTGAGCGATTTTAATACCCCAGCTGCTTTTGTCGGAAAAGCGGAATTTCCATCTTGGTTAACCGGTTTCGATTATAAACCAATTCACCTCGACATGACTGCCGCTCTTCAAAATCTGGTTACGCTAGGATCCCATTATGCCGAATTACGGGTTGAATCGGATTTAAATTTAGCAGATTTCCCCAAATTTGAGCGAAACAACAACCCATCCCAATTTGATAGTTGGGGCTATTCGATGGATTTAGAGGCTGGGGAAGCCGCGCCGGGCGAATATTTCGATCCCAAATGGCCGGGGCCAAAATTAGCTATCACCACTACTCCTGAGCCGGTTTCATCCGTTTTATTTTTACTGGGCGGTGGTGCCATGTTCTGCCGTCGTTTTCAAAAAAGAAAATAAACAGTATTAGGGACAGTTCCTCAATACCCATCGAAAGAGGAATAACGGAGGCGTTACTGCTGGTGCCATGCTAAACGAAACCAGCCCGGCACGCCCAGTAACGCCTTCAATTTACCATTAGGAAAAATATATGAGTAAAAATAATCCAAATGTTTATATTATTGCAGGCCCGAATGGATCAGGCAAAACGACATTCGCTCGAGAGTTTTTACCGCAATATGCTCATTGCAACAACTTTGTTAATGCGGATCTCATTGCATTGGGGCTAGCGCCATTCGAACCTCGAGCGGCTGCGATCAAAGCCGGAAAACTTGTTCTACAACAAATAAGCGATTATTCTGCACGACGCATCGACTTCGGATTTGAAACAACATTATCCGGGAAATCTTATGCAGGTTTACTCAAAGAATTAAAATCTCAAGGTTACGCGATTCATCTTTTCTTTTTATGGATTCCGAGCACAGGGCTGGCGATAGCTCGTATCAAAAATCGTGTCTTAGAAGGCGGGCACAATGTGCCAAGTCTAGATGTGAAGCGGCGTTTTTCTCGTAGCATCAATAATTTTTTTAAATTATACGAACCAATGCTTGATTCATGGATGCTGTTTGATAATTCAAAAATAAAACCCGCCCTCATTGCCAAAAAACGAAATGGTTCCCCGGAGATCTTTGATAATGGCTTATTCGTAACAATCAAAGGAGAAGCATGAAAAAAAGACTGTCCTTGCAGGATAAAGCAGAAACAGCATTAAAAAAAGCTGTACGCCAAGTTGTGCAGCGGCATAAAAAATCCGGTCGCTCGCTAGCAGTATGGGAACATGGAAAGATTGCGTATATTTCACCCAAAACAATAAAATAAAGCAGGAATACCGGAGGCGTTACTGCTGGTGCCATGCTAAACGAAACCAGCCCGGCACGCACAGTAACGCCTCCAATTTACC
>JAYRHV010000071.1:0-3061 GCA_041907165.1 Candidatus Omnitrophota bacterium
TCAGCTCTTGATGTAAATAGTACGCCATCTCCGGATCAGCTGGCCCCATCACCTGAGAAGAAAGCTCAACGATCGTCACCCGAAGTCCACGTTCGCACAAAGCCTCGGTCATTTCCAAACCAATGTATCCTCCGCCAACGACCAGCGCTTTTTGGGCCTTACCCTGCGAAATCTTCGCGATAATTTTATCCATATCCGCTAAATTGCGCAAAGTTAAAACCTGCGGTAAACCTAAGCCGGGCATAGGCGGCCTGATCGGGTCGGCGCCGGGACTTAAAATCAAAAAATCATACGCCTCTTTGGACTCTTGTCCTGTGACCAAATCTTTGACGGTAATATTTTTTTGTGAACGATCAATCGACAAAACTTCCGTCTTAACTTTTGTTGTAATACGAAAGCGCCGATACAATGATTCGGGAGTTTGGACCAACAGCTTTGCCCTTTCCTTAATGACTCCACCAATATGATACGGCAAGCCGCAATTGGCAAAAGACACATGCTCTGTGCGTTCAAAAATAATGATCTCTGCATCCTCCGACAACCTGCGCGCCCGCGCCGCTGCGGATGCTCCGCCGGCAACACCGCCTACAATCAAAATACGCATAGATTCCCTGCCTTATCTGGCATAAATACTACCGGTAAAATTAATAAAATAAAAAAGTCCACCAGCAAAAAAAATCTTTTACTTTACTTAAGACGACGAAATTTAGACATCGGTAAAATATTTATATCTTAAAATCGAAAGATATTCTATTGCTTAATTGTTTTTAATGACAATATATAAACGCTGGCACCGACGGCTATGCAAAACATCAATATTCGCCCCCAAAGATTATGGACAAAGAATATCGACGTAAACAATATCCCCAGCCATTGCAAGGCAATCAAAAAAACCTTTTCGCTCAATTTTATGCCGCTATTCTTATAATAGTCCTTTATTCGGGGACCGACCCATTTATTATTCAAAAGCATATTATGGAATTTTTCAGAACTTTTTGAAAAACAGATCGATGCGATAATAAAAAAAGGAATGCTGGGCATGACCGGCAAAAAAATTCCGATTATCCCCAAACCCACAAATAAAAAACCCAAAGCCACAAGGGCAATTTTTTGAATCTCTTGCATTAAAAATCCTTCTTTCTATCAAACGGCATTTTTTCTCTTTATGGCTTTCCAAATCTCGACAGCCCACAGCGGAAATGAAGAAACCCCGATAACAAAAACCCAGTCAAAGACCCCCAGAGGTTGGGTTTTAAATACTTTCTGGCAAAAAGGCAGATAAACGACCGCCATCTGCAAGACAAAAGAAATTCCCGTTGCCACAATAAGTTTTTTGTTCGTCCAGACGCCTAGCTTGAATAAAGACTCGCTCATGCTGCGACAGTTAAAGGCATGGAACAACTGCGAACACGAAAGGACAATAAACGCAGCAGTGCGCGCACGGGTAAGGCCTTCTTTTTCAATATAAAGAACAAAAACAAAAGCCAAAAGCGTGCAAAAAGCGATAAACGCCCCTTGGAATAGAATAACTATCGCGCGGGCTTTACTGATCACTTTCTCATCAGCCGGACGGGGGGGCCGTTTCATGATATGAGGATCGACCGGGTCAACACCTAAAGCCAAAGCCGGCAAACCGTCCGTGACAAGATTGACCCACAAAATATGGATCGGCAAAAGCGGCGCTGGCAATCCGACTAAGGTCGCCACAAACATGACAAAAATTTCCCCGGCATTGCACGAAAGCAAATATTGAATAAATTTTTTAATGTTGTCATATATGCCACGTCCCTCTTCGACAGCCGCGACAATAGAGGCAAAATTGTCGTCGGTAACAATCATGTCCGCAACTTCCTTGGTCACGTCCGTTCCTGTAATACCCATCGCCACCCCAATATCCGCTTCCTTAACCGCCGGCGCATCATTGACCCCATCGCCGGTCATCGCAACAATCTGTCCATGCCGCCGCCATGCGCGCACAACCCTAAGCTTATGCTCCGGCGACACGCGTGCGTAGACGGCAATATTTTTAACCTGATTAAAAAGCTCTTCGTCATTTAAACGGTCAAGCTCTTCGGCGCTTAAGGCTAAAGAGTTTTCATTAAAAAATCCCAAGGCCCTAGCAATAGCGACGGCGGTGTTTTTGTGATCCCCTGTGATCATGACTGTCTTAATCCCAGCGGCTTTACAGTGCGTAATGGCTTCTTTGACTTCTGGACGGGGAGGATCGATCATCGCCACCAAACCAACAAAGGTCAATTGGTTTTCCGTCACCTTGGCATCAAACTTTTCCAAATTTTTGTCTAAATCTCGGGTAGCGACAGCCAAAACACGCATCGCTTGATTAGCGAGTTGATCGTTGACTTTCGCAATTGCTTCTTTGTCCGCGTCGGTCAACTTTCTGACAGTCCCGTCGTGAAAAATATTGACACAACCGGCAATCAAAATATCCGGGGCCCCTTTGACAAAAGCCAAAATATTATCTTTGTGTTTGCGAATCACTGTCATTTTCTTGCGTTCGGAATCAAAGGGAATTTCATCGACGAACAAAAATTCGCTTTCAACCTTTTGCTTTAGAATGCCCGCTTTGGCAGCAAGAGTCAAAAGCGCCCCTTCCGTCGGGTCGCCGACAATTTTATAGACGCCTTCTTGATTGACTAATTGTGACCCGTTGCATAAGACCGCGGCGCGTAAAATATTTTGTAAATCTACGTCCCTTACTCCATCCACATTCTGGCCATCCAATTGAAAATGGCCCTCTGGAGCATAACCGATACCGGTAACTGTAAAAATCTTTCCGCCGCTAAAGACTCTCTGCACGGTCATTTCATTCTTCGTCAGTGTTCCTGTCTTGTCCGAACAGATCACCGTCGCACAACCCAATGTTTCGACCGACGGCAATTTACGGATAAGCGCATGACGCTTGACCATCCGGTGAACGCCCAGCGCCAAAGCAATCGTGACAACGGCTGGTAACCCTTCGGGAATCGCCGCAACGGCCAGACTCACCGACGTTAAAAAGACATCCACAATTTTTCCGCCGCGCAGCCAGCCTAGAAGAAAA
>JAYRHV010000072.1:0-1624 GCA_041907165.1 Candidatus Omnitrophota bacterium
CTGATCGCGTTCTTCCACCAACTGCTTAATAGTTGACTCAATTTCACGCTGGCGCTGTTGTATCCACTTAAGCCTCTGGCCGTACTCTTTGAGCATTTGCGGATCTTTGCCGTACGCGTTCGAAAGAACCCGCGCTTTGACATAACTCTCCGACTCGATTTCCTTGTTTTCGTCCTCGAGCGCTTTGATTTCTTTTTTAATATCCGCGAGTCTCTTAAGCGCCTGATTATGCTGGCTGCGCGCCTCTTGCATCTTTTGATTCTCACTGTCAAAAACTTTGCGTTTTTCATCCTTAATCCGCAACTCTTCTTGACGGGCGGCACGCTCGCTTTCTTGGCCTAGCGTTTCGCCGGCGGCCTTTTTGTCCAGATAATAATCTAACCCGCCGGAATAAATTTTGATTCGGCCTCGGTCAACTTCAATAATATGGTCTGCGATTTCTTTGACAAAAAAAAGATCGTGGCTGATAAAAACAAGCGTACCCTGATACTTCTGAAAACACTCGGTTAACGCCTCGACCCCGTCGATATCCAAGTGGGTTGTCGGCTCATCGAGCAAAACAAAATTCGGCGGATTTAACAATAACTTCGCCAAAATCAACCGGCTCTTTTCCCCGCCGGAGAGAACCTTCACATGCTTAAAAACATCATCACCCCGAAAATTAAAAATACTCAAAAGCGTGCGCATCGTTTGCGCCGGAACACTTTTGCTGGAGGCTGTCGCCAGTTCTTCTAGCGCGGTATTGTTAGGATTTAAAACATCCAACCGCGTCTGCGAAAAATACCCGCGCGTCACGTTAAAGCCAAGCTTCACATTCCCCGCATCCGGCGGGATAATGCCGGCGAGCATTTTAAGCAATGTCGACTTCCCCGCGCCGTTGGGCCCGATCAAACAAATTTTCTGTCCTTTAATAATTTCTAAGTCCAAATTTTTATAAACTTGTTTTTCGCCGTAAGCTTTGCTTAAGTTCTGCGCATTGGCAACGACATAACCGCTTTCCTGAGTGGGCGGAAATTCGAAGTCGCGGATACTGCGGCGTTCCTGCGGCAAATCCACTTGCTGCTCTTCAATCTTTTCGAGCATTTTACGTTTATTGCGCACCGCGGCGGCACGGTTAGGCTGCGCGTGAAAGCGCTGGGCAAATTTTTCCAACTGGTCTTTCTTTTGTTCAAGGGACTTCTGCTTTTTTTCCATCGAACGCAGCATCAATTCCTTCTGCTCTTCATAGGCATGATAATTTCCCTTGATCTTGGTCATCTGCCCGTTTTCCAAAACAATCGTATAGTTGGTGACATCGTTTAAAAAAATCTTATCATGCGAAATAATCACAAACGTCCCCGGATAACTGGCTAAAAAGCCCTTAAGCCAAAGGGTTGCGTGCAGGTCCAAATAGTTCGTCGGCTCGTCGAGCAAAATAATATCGTACGGGTACAAAAGCAGTTTGGCCAATAGAGCGCGCATCTGCCAGCCGCCGCTTAAAGTATTGACCGGCTTGTGAAATTCTTCTTCCTTAAAACCCAAACCGGTCAAAATACGCTCGGCCTTGTTTTCCAGTTCATAAATCCCCGCCGCCTCAAGCTCTTGTAAAATGTCCCCATAACGCATGCTGTCGGCCTTGTTGGCA
>JAYRHV010000073.1:0-6288 GCA_041907165.1 Candidatus Omnitrophota bacterium
CTGACCCCAGCCGAATTTATCATCGCAACAGCAGGCCGGGCATTAGAATAGGTTAACCGCGCAAAAGCAATTTCCAAAGGTGTACGCAGTGTCTCTGTGACACGGCTGGTTTCTTGCGCTTTGATAAATTCATCAAGGCTGGCCAAAATCTCTTGGAGCGAAAACTTTTGGGACTGGTTATAATATTGTTCTTTGACGGCCGCCGGATAGTCGACGAGCTTTTCTAAAGATTTGCCGCCGACTTTCATCACCATCAGATTTCGAAAATGTTCAACAAGGTCACGAGCCAGTTGTTTTATGTCCTTGCCTTTTTCCATTATCTTGTCCAGCAAATCCAGCGCTTGGCTGCAGTCATGCGCCTGCAAAGAATCCGTCAGCTCAAACAAAAGTTGCGCCTCGACTAAACCAAGCATCGAATAAACGTCGCTGTCCTCGATCTGGCGCTCACACAAAGCACTGATCTGGTCGAGAATACTTAAAGCGTCGCGAAAACTCCCCTGCGCGGCCTTGGCAATCGCATAAAGTCCATCTTCTGTAACGGTAAAATTTTCTTTTTGGGCAATTTGAGCTAAGCTCGCAACCAAAGTTTTAAGCGTGATCCGTTTAAAGTCATAGCGCTGGCATCGAGAAAGTATCGTCGCCGGGAGCTTGTGCGGTTCGGTCGTGGCAAAAATAAATTTAGCATGGTCCGGCGGCTCTTCCAACGTCTTTAAAAGCGCGTTAAAAGCCTCAGCGGTCAACATATGGACTTCGTCAACAATATAAATTTTAAACGCCCCGTAGCTAGGCGCGAATTTGACGTTTTCGCGCAAAGTCCTTATCTCATCGATCCCGCGGTTGGACGCGCCGTCTATTTCAATAACGTCAAACCCGGTGCCCTTGGCAATCTCCTGACATGACGGACAAACGCCGCAAGGCGTTAGCGTCGGCCCTGTTTGGCAGTTTAAAGATTTGGCTAAAATACGTGCGCAGGATGTCTTGCCGATTCCCCGCGGACCGCAAAACAGATACGCATGCGCCACACGCTGTGTGCTGATGGTTTTTTTTAAAAGGTCCGTGATGTGGTCTTGACCGATGACATCTGCAAAAGTTGCCGGACGATATTTTCGAGCTAAAACAAGATAAGACACTTTAATTTCTCCAATTTGTCATTGACCGGTAGCGATTATAGGACAAACCCTTAGTATATGCAATGAGCAAATCAAGGTCATTTTTTTGCCGCGCCAAAATGCATCCCGGGATCAGATTTCATCGAAAGCGCGATGCGCTTTCTGTCTAAATCCACTTCCATAACCGTGACTTTAACTTTTTGAGAAACTTTAACGATATCGTTGGGATCCCGCACAAAACGATCTGACATTTGACTAATATGCACCAGCCCGTCTAAGTGAACGCCAATATCCACAAAAGCGCCAAAATTCGTGATATTCGTGACAATGCCGGTTAATTTCATCCCTAACTTTAAATCCTCGGGCTTCTCTATGCCGTCGGCAAAACGAAAAACTTCAAACTTTGCCCGCGGGTCGCGCCCGGGTTTGGAGAGTTCGGACATGATGTCTGTCAAGGTCGGCAGACCGATTGTGTCTGTGACATAATTCTCTAATTTGATTCTCTGCCTAAGCGAATCCTGCGCCATAAGCTGGCGCAGTGAACAACCAAGGTCTTTGGCCATCCTATCGACAATCGGATAACTTTCCGGATGAACCGCGCTGGCATCGAGTGGGTTTTCTCCATCGTGGATACGCAAAAAACCCACAGCCTGTTCAATCGATTTGGAACTTAATTTCGCAACGTCATAAAGCTGTTGGCGAGAAACGAAAGCCCCGTTGGTGTTGCGGTGATCAATAATCGCCTGTGCCCTCAAAGGCCCAAGCCCAGAAACATAGGTCAATAGCTGCTTACTGGCCGTATTTAACTCAACGCCCACTAAGTTAACGCAGCTGATCACAACATCATCGAGACTTTGTTTTAAAAGCGCCTGATCGACATCGTGCTGATATTGGCCGACACCGATAGATTTGGGGTCAATTTTAACAAGCTCGGCTAACGGGTCCATGAGCCGGCGTCCAATCGAAATCGCCCCCCGCACCGTCACGTCCTGCTCTGGAAATTCTTCGCGCGCAACATCTGACGCCGAATAAATCGAAGCTCCGCTTTCGTTGACCGATACAATTTGAATCGTCGACGAAAGCCCTGCCGAGCGGACAAAATTCTCTGTTTCGCGGCTGGCTGTGCCGTTGCCAATGGCAATAAATTCGACCTTATGCTGTTGGCAGAGCATTTTTAAAATCCGTTTGGCTTCGTCACATTCAAAGGCACTGCCCGTCGGATAAATCGTTTCATTAGCCAAGAATTTTCCCTGCGCATCCAGACAAACGACCTTACAGCCTGTCCTAAACCCCGGATCAATGGCCATAACCGGATGCTGACCTAACGCAGAAGCCATCAAAAGCTGACGCAAATTCTCCGCAAAAACCCGTATCGCTTCTTTGTCCGCAATCTCTTTGGTCATCAGCCGGACTTCAGTTTCCATCGAATACGATAATAAACGTTTAAAAGAATCGGCAATCGCTTGGCGGACTTGATCTGAAGCCTCGTTTTTTGCGACGATAAACTGCAAATCAAGAATCGAAAGAGCTTCATTCTCAGGCACAATGACTTTAAGCATAAGAATCTCTTCTTTTTCGGCGCGCCGGACAGCCAAAAGCCTATGCGAGGCGACAGTCTTGACCGGCTCTTGCCAGTCAAAATAATCCTTGTAATTCTTGCCCGCTTCTTCTTTTCCCTTAATGACCTTAGCGCTAAAGGAGCCTTTTTCAAAATAAAGCGCCCGTATTTTTTCGCGCGCGGGCGCGTTTTCATTGACCCACTCGGCGATAATGTCCCGGGCTCCGGACAAGGCATCATCGGCTGTTTCAACTTTTTTCTCGACGTCAATATACTTGGCTGCTTCTTTTTCGACGTCAAAATGACCTTGTTCAAAAATAAGTTTAGCTAAAGGCTCCAAACCTTTTTCTTTAGCCACAGTGGCACGCGTGCGGCGCTTGGGCTTATAGGGCAGGTACAAGTCTTCCAACTCGCTTAACGTTGCCGCATCCAAAATTCTTTGTTTTAGCTCATCAGTCAGTTTTCCCTGCTGTTCAATAGATGCGATGATAACAGCGCGGCGTTTGTCTAATTCACGCAGTTGCGCTAAGCGGTCACGAATCGATGTTAAAGCCACCTCATCAAGGCTTCCGGTTACTTCCTTTCGATAACGCGAAATAAAAGGGACCGTAGCCCCCCCGTCTAAAAGCTCGACGGACGAGGCAACATTCGCAGGCCGCAAAGAAAGTTCGGATGCGATTTGCTTAATATAAAATTGTTCGCGGGTCATGATAATCTCTCTTTTAGATACTAAAATAAAGTGCGGAACCTGCAATTACTTAAGGTCCCGCACCCACAGCACTTGATATTTTTTAGATCAGTTAAAACTGTACCCCTAAACGAAGACCTAACCGCACAGAATAATTGGCAGGTTCATATAATGGCTTATATTCACTTCCGTCTGGGTATGCCGAATGATAATTCTTGCCGTTAGTCGCAAAACTCAAATTTACTTTTTCATCACTCTTTGATATTCGCCACGCTTCAAAAAACGGTTCTAGAAAAATATTAAAATAATCAAATTTCTTAATAGCTTTTAACGATGTCTTAATTCCAAAACCTCGTTTAAATTTTAGCTTCGGGGAATCGTTAAAATATGTTTCGATGGGGTCACCGGTTGACACATCGTAACCGGGAAAAAGACCGGGGATTTCATGAAGTGAAAATTGCGCGTTCCCATACAACATCAGAGAACCCTCTAAGTTATAAAGAACATCCCAATCACGGTTGATTTGTTTTAACGTCTCAATACCAAACGGCATATAAATAAATTGATAAATATTCTTATATCGAGCATGGTCATGGAGACTTATATCCACCCATCCGCCGGCATCATCGGTAACTTTTTTATAACCGATACCAGCATAAGGCGTCACCATAAACGACTCATCCAAACTTAAAAAATCATACCCGGCAATTGCCTTAATATTCCCTTGCCAAGCCGGGAAATTATTTAATTTACCAGTAACATGAGAGTGATAATCCACTCTGCCGAATGATAACTCGCCTTCGAGCCTTGCAAATGTAAAACCGGGATTGCCTTCTTCAAATAATTCTTTTATCGAATGAATTGGAAACGCTGTTTTTTTTCGATAAGTATACGAAGCTTCGAACCCATACAAATGCCCGGACTTCTCTACCCTATTACTGGCGTCATAAACAAGCGAATAGTAATACGGCGAGTTGTCGTCGGTTTTATAATTATAGGAAGCAAATTGGAGGGCTAATTCTATTTTTTTAAGCCGTTGACGGTCGATTTTATTTTCGGTCAACTTCTCTTGCTCAACGGCCGTCTGGAGTGTTTGGACATCCGGCTTAGATTCGCCAACTGCTTGTTCATCAGTATCTTTGCTTGGCTCGTCTATCGATTCATTTGATACCGGCTCTAATTGAGCCGCACTCTGAGATTCAATGCGGCGGGCGGCGACGTTAAGTTCACGGTCAATCAACTCTTGTCGCCCATCACCATTTGGCGTTGGGACATCTGCTGCAAAAATAGCTACAGGGAAAAAACCGGTAAGTAAAAGCCATAGAACAAATAATTTCGTTTTAAACATAAATTCTTTTTAGAATTGATACTGCAATCCCGCGTTAAGTCCAATCGAATCCCAGTCTACAACATTTAAACGTGTTTCTCCGACAGTGCCATCACTGAAAAAAGTTCGATCGGTACCATGAAATGTTTGATACTTGTAATAATCAACCGAAAATAAAGCCTGCCAATTCTCGGATAATTGATACCCTAGCGTGGCGTTAATAACATATCCATCCGCGTTGGCTTCATGCTCATAACTTTTCGGATGTTTAAAATCGGAACGCAAATTCCAATCCGCTTTGGCATAATAATCCATCCTATGATATTCAAAACGGACAGATCCTGTCAATTTATCGACCGTTGTGGCAAGCTCTGCGCCGATCCACGGACCTTTCCACTGTGTTTCATATTTGCTATTAAGACCGGCGAATGGACCTAAACCAATAAGATCATAGGGATCCAAAGTCTGGTTACCATCGGTCATCGTTAAATTTTGCGCATTATAAGCATACCCCCCCAAAGGTGTAAAACTAAGCTTATCCATCGGTAAAGAAACGAATATTTGATCTAAATTAAACCTATGCCCAAACCCAAGGGAAAAATCTTTCATATTGCCTTTATCAGCACTGTTATTGGATCGTGAGAATTCATTCGTGCGATCATCCGATAAGTAATCTGAATCCTGATTATCTCCTGAAAAAATTCGCGCGTATGCCGCACTGCCCTCAATAAGAAAATAATTCGCTACCAGAACTTCACCTTTTCCTTTGATCTGCACGCTTTGCAAATCACTCCACGTTAATTCAGAAAGAATGTTGGGGTTCTTCCCATCAATATCTCCGGCAATACTAAACTTTAAATTATCTCGACGATAACCGGTTAAAACATTAACTTTAGTTTTAACAAAGCGGTCACTATCATCGTATTTGGTTGTACTTACATCGGTATTGGGCTCAACCGTTTCTGAGGAGTCGGTATAACAAACATCCGCCCAAGAATAATTCCCGCTTTTTTCATAAGCTTTAGCGGCACAATCAAGCTTTTTTTGAATAATAACATCGCGCTCAGTCGCATGCGCAAAACTCACATTAAAAATCAATACCACTGTTGCGACAGATGATAAAAGACAAAAATGACGAGTAGCAAATTTTAATTTTGTCATCACAATATTTCCTTTCGTAATGTGTTAAAACTGGACCCCTAAACGCACACCCAATTCAAGGGTAAAGTTCTCAGGTTCGTAAATCGGGTTATATGGGCTGCCGTCTGTGTGATTAACAGTTACATAATCTTTCCCGTTGGTACCATGTGATTGAGCCTGCTCTGGTTTAGTTTTTCGTAAATACCATAATTCAAAAAACGGTTCCGCAAAAATATTGTATTTCTCAAACTTTCTGATGCCTTGTACGGAGGATTTAAAGCCAAGTCCTCCTCTGAGATTTGAATCCGAATCCCTCATCTGTATATCAATACTGTTTCCTGTACCATACTCTGTTGAATGGATGATCGTATCAATATCACTATGAGCTTGGGTGATAGTTCCACCAAAAACAAGACTTCCCTCTAACTTGAAACCCAGATCCCAATTTTCATTTAAATTTTTTAAA
>JAYRHV010000074.1:0-3103 GCA_041907165.1 Candidatus Omnitrophota bacterium
TGGCCGGCAAATCCTTTATGTACCGGATTTGGTCTTTTTCCATCCGATTTTGACCGTGCCCCCAAGCTATGTTTATAAATACTCCTATGCCATCGCCGCGGCGCTGACGAAAAGTTGCCTTTACGACAAAGCGTATTTTTTTGTTTATGTTCTGATCGCTTTAAAAGCAATAGCCAAGGCTTCAATACGGACTTTACAAAAAAATATTTTAAAAGGGAACTATGAAAATTTAGACAAAAGGTATCATTATGAATCTGTGGTCAAAGGGACATTCGACGGGATCAGAGGTTTTATTCATGCAGAAGTTTTTCCTAAAGGGAGTTTATCCTAAATGATCGAAAAAGTGACCCATAAAGACAAGCTTTTAGCGATTATCGTCCGTAAAAAGTATAAAAAGAAAGGAATATCCTTTATCACGCCTAACGATTATTCTCTGCAGTTAGGATATATGGATCATCCTAAAGATCACAAAATCAAGCCGCATATGCATCACCCTGTCCGTCGAGAAACATTCGGCACGCAGGAGGTGCTCATCATCCAAAAAGGCGAGCTTCGCATTGATTTTTATTCTTTCGAAAAAAAATATTTGGAGAGCCGAACGCTTTTTGCAGGGGACGTGATCCTGCTTATCGAAGCTGGGCATGGGATGACGGTTTTAAAACCGCTGCGCATGATTGAAGTCAAAAACGGCCCCTACCGTGCCGAAGAAGACAAAGTCAAGTTTGAAGGAATTAGTGATGATCCCTGTTAATGAACCGCTGTTAAACGGCCGCGAAAAAGAGTTGCTCATCGAATGCATCGATACCGGATGGATTTCTTCCGACGGGCCTTTTATCGCTCAATTTGAAAAGCAATTTGCCAGCTATATCGGGACTGACTTTGGCATCGCGCTTTGCAATGGGACCGCAGCTGTTGAAACCGCATTTTTTGCAGCGGATATCAAACAGGGTGATGAAATTATTATGCCCAGCTTTACCATTATCTCGTGCGCTTTAACGGCTCTTAGGCTGGGAGCTTTTCCTGTTCTTGTCGACTGCGAAGGGCAAACATGGAATATGGATGTCAGCCAAATCGAAGCGCGAATTACGCCTAAAACACGCGCCATTCTTGCGGTGCATATTTACGGCCATCCGGTTGATATGGACCCGCTATTAGCGCTAGCAAAAAAATATAATCTTATTGTGATCGAAGATGCCGCCGAAGTTCATGGCGCCGAATATAAAGGGCGCAAATGCGGCGGACTTGGTCATATCAGCGCGTGGTCGTTTTATGCCAATAAAATTATTACGACAGGCGAAGGGGGCATGGTTTTAACGTCCGATCCGCAAATGGCCAAACGCGCCGCATCGTATCGCAATCTTTGTTTTCGCCCCGAAAAGAGATTTTATCATACACAGTTAGGCTACAATTTTAGAATGACGAATCTGCAGGCAGCAGTCGGTGTCGCGCAAATGGAACGCATTGAGGAATTTGTTGCAACAAAACGGCGTTTAGGCGAAATTTATCGTCGTGAACTTTCGCCTATTAAGGGCATCAAAACACAGATTCAGATGCCATGGGCTAAAATGGTTTATTGGATGTACTGTATTGAATTAGACGAATCATTAAAAATCGATGCCGCCACACTGATGCAAGAGCTTGGAAAAAGAGGCATTGGGTCACGCCCGTTTTTTTTAGGCCTACATCAACAACCGGCTTTGCTTAAGCTGGGATTGTTCAAAAACGAACATTATCCGGTCACAGAACGCATCGCGCAGCAAGGATTATATTTGCCGTCGGGTATGGCTTTGACGGAGCAACAAATTCAAGAAGTTTCGTCAGCCCTAAAAGATATTATTTCGAAAATTTTTTAAAGGAGATTTGGAATGCAAACTATGGATACCATAACGCGGACAACTTGCCGTTTGTGTGACTGCGATAAACTGCATGAGGTCTTTTCCGTCGGTGAACAGTACATCAATGACTTTGTCCCGCCTGAAAGAGTCGGCAAAGGATTAAAAGCCCCGCTGGATTTGGTCATGTGCGACCGCTGCTTACTTTTACAGCTTCGCCATACCGCGCCGCAAGAGCTCTTATACGCGCGTTATTATTGGTATCGCTCCGGCGTAACAGATACGATGCGCCGCGCTCTGCGCGACATTACGGCAGAAATCGAGTCGATGGTGACTTTAAAACCCGGCGATGTCGTTTTGGATATCGGAGCCAACGATGGCACCATGCTGGCAACGTATACGGCAGAGGGAATTTACCGCGTCGGCTGTGAGCCAGCCAATAATTTGATCGATCTTTTGCACAAAAACACCCCTTATGTCATGCACGATTTTTGGAGTTACGAACGTTACATGGAATTGGCCAAAGGCTGGGGATTTGGCAAAGCGAAAGTGATTACGGCTATCGGCATGTTTTATGATCTTGAAGACCCCAACAAATTCATTAAAGATGCCCAGCGCGCTTTGGCCGACGACGGGATTTTTGTCGCGCAGCTGATGTGCCTAGCCCCCATGATCGAAAAAAACGATTTGGGTAACATTTGCCATGAGCATCTTGAATATTATTCTCTGGCCTCTCTGAAATATCTGTTTGAAACCAACGGCCTTGAAATGTTTAAAATCGAAGAGAATAATGTCAACGGTGGAAGCTATCGGATTTTTGCTCGTCATTATAAAGGAACCGGGATTTCGTTTGACGAAAAATATGACCGCACCGATATTTTAAATTTTGCGAAACGTTTAGAGGACAATCGCAAACGTTGCGTTGATTTTATTAAAGGCGAAGTCGCTCGTGGCAAAAAAGTTTATGTTTACGGGGCATCGACGAAGGGAAACGTGATCCTGCAATATTATGGATTAGATCACACCTTGATTACCGCAGCCGCTGAACGCAGTCCGGAAAAATGGGGCAAATACACCATCGGCTCATGGATACCAATTATTTCTGAAGAAGAGGCGAGAAAGGCAAAACCGGATTATTTTCTAGTCTTGCCGTGGGCATTTTTTGACGAATTTTATAAACGAGAAGTTGATTGGCGTGCTGGCGGGGGAAAATTTATTGTTCCCTTACCGGAATTTAGGGTGGTGCCATGAACTTAATTGCTGTCGAAGAA
>JAYRHV010000075.1:0-13009 GCA_041907165.1 Candidatus Omnitrophota bacterium
TGATGAGCCGCCCGGGTCCGCGGCGTGCAATAGAGGGGATGCCGCGATCAGTTTTTGGTCAGAAAATCAAATCAACGGCCATGTCCCGCCGGACTATACACCGACGAGTTTGGGTAAAGCAACAATACAGTGTGTCTATGGCGGGCCGCTTTATCCGACGATGATCCCCAAGAACCGCCCGCCGGTGTTGAGCGCGATTTCCAATCGGCTCGTCAATGAAGGCAGTGTATTGAGTTTTGTCATTTCAGCTACAGATCCCGACGGGGATAAACTTAATTACAGTGCCAAAAATCTACCAGCTGGGGCAAGCTTTAGCGGGCAAACGTTTAGCTGGAGGCCGAATTATTTGCAATCCGGAAAATATAATGTGACTTTTCGCGTTAGCGACGGGGCGCTTGCACAAGAAAAAACAATGACGATTACTGTGCTGGATGTGCCTTTGCCGGATTTAATCGTGACAGCGTTAAGCGGGCCTGCGGTTGCCGTTGTCGGCAGCACGATCCCGGTCCGCAATACGATAAAAAATCAGGGCAATGCGGACAGCGGTAATTTGATTAGCATAGTCATTTATTTGTCGAAGGACCCTGTGATTACAACCTCTGATCGTTGGATTTATAGCCGTACGACGACAAAATTGGTGCCCGGATATTCTAACACGCTTTTGTCTGGTGTTAATATCCCATCAAATATAACTCCCGGGACATATTATTTGGGCGCAATCGTTGATTACCATAACGCTCATTTAGAAAGCAATGAAAACAATAATAGTTTTTTAGGCAATAGCATTCAAATCAAGCGCAAGTAAAGAGATAGCGTGATCTTAAAACTTTTTTTAATCCCAAACCACATTACGCAAACGCCGGATGTTTCTCTGCCTGTTTTTGCGCCGGGCATTGAACATTTGCGCGTTTTTTTTGTTGAAGAAATCAAGTCTGCCCGCCGTTTGCTTAAAAAACTCAACCCGCAGCTTGCGATTGACCAATGTACTTTTTATGCTCTCAATGAGCATACACCGTTTAAAGAAACCGAAAACAATTTTAAACAAGTAGGCAGCCAAGATATTGGTCTTATTTCCGAAGCGGGATGTCCCTGTGTCGCTGACCCCGGAGCGGCCCTTGTCTTATTGGCGCACAAGGATGGGCGTGAAGTTGTGCCGCTTGTCGGCCCATCGTCGATTATGCTGGCTTTGATGGCCTCGGGTTTAAACGGACAAAATTTTGCCTTTAACGGGTATTTGCCCAAAGAAAGAGAAGCTCGGATCCAAAAACTTAAAGCGCTTGAAAAACGTTGTGCCAGCGAAAAGCAAACACAGATTTTTATCGAAGCGCCGTACCGCAACCAAAATGTATTTGAGGATATTTTGCAAAGTTGCAGTCGCAACACTTTATTGTGCATCGCTGTTGATTTGATGAGTTCGACGCAATATATTAAGACACGGACAGTCGGCGATTGGAAAAGTCAAAAGATCGATATTAATAAAAGACCGGCGATTTTTCTTTTGCAAGCCTGATTTTTAAAGGACAAAGAAATGACAAGCTGTTTACAAAGAGTTTGTTTTTTTGTAATTTCTATATTTTTATTTTCTGTGCCTGTCAATGCGGCAGAAAATTCTTTGAGTTTATCACAGGCGCTGCAGATGGCTTTAACACGGCACGCGGATTTGATCATTGCCAATCAACGGGTC
The DNA here is from genome assembly GCA_041907165.1 of Candidatus Omnitrophota bacterium. Classification (GTDB taxonomy): domain Bacteria; phylum Omnitrophota; class Gorgyraeia; order Zapsychrales; family JANLHA01; genus JADLGJ01. The sequence continues at coordinate 1,685 of JAYRHV010000075.1, forward strand.
AAAGAGGCTTTAGCACGTATTGGGCAAGATGCCTCGCCGCTATTGCCGCAATTAAGGGGAGTGGTTTCAGAAACCCGTCAGACGCGCGATCTTCGCAGTACGGGGATGAATTTGCCCGGGGACCCTCTGGTTGGACCGTTTAATGTGTATGATGCCCGTCTTAGGTTAACACAGGCGCTTTTTGACCCCGGCGCGATAGCCCGTTTGAAATCCAGCCAGCAGGGCCGCGAGGTTTCGTTAGCAGAGCAAAGAAAAGTCAGAGAAGATGTTCTGGTTTTGGTCGCCGCGCTTTTTATCGAGGCGAAGCGTTCCCAAGACCATTTTCGTGTACAACAGACAGCGCTGTGGCGCGACAAAAAGGAAATGAGCATTGTATTTTCACGTTTTAAGTCTGGCATTAGCTCGTCTTTGGACATGAGCAAAATGCGGGCAAAATACGCGCAGTCTTTATATGATTTTGAGGGTGCAAAAAAAAGAGCTTTGGATAGCCGGCTGGACTTTGCGGCCGCGCTTGATTTGTCCCAAGAGCAAAATAGGGATTTTGTTTGGGGAGAAGAAATTTTTGATGCACAGGTGCCCCAAAGTTTTTCGTCGGAAAACCAGCCGGATATCCGTTTGGCCAGTGAACAGTTGAAATTCGATCAACACCTGCGTGATGCCAATCGATGGGATTTTTGGCCAAAAATTTCTTTCTCCGGCGAATATGGGCCCAGCGGAATCTCGCCTAATTCCCGTGATTCGAGTCAGACTTACGCTTTGGGTGTAACAGCCAATATCCCCATCTTTGAAGGCGGCCTGCGTCAGGCAAATTTAAAAGAAAGTCAAAGCGCGCTGTCTATTTCGCAGACCAAGTTTGAGAATACAAGCCGCAGCGTTAAAGCAAAACTTTCGAGTCAGTATGCGACTCTGTCGCAGGCCAAATTTTTGGTTGAGGAGAATGAAAAAAATGCCGCAGTCGCCTATAAACAGCTGTCTTTAGTCCACAGTCAGTATCAAGCCGGTGACGCAAGCAGTTTGGATCTATCGTCGGCAAACGTCAACTGGGAGCTGGCCGAAGATCAAAAAGAAGAAGCGCTGGCTTTTGAACTGTTGGCCAAAATCCATCTTGCCCGTTTGTTGGGAAATACCGAACAATTTTTGTTAGGGAAAAAATAAGGAGCATATCGTGAAACAGTTATCAGGTATTTTATTTGGCCTTCTGATTGTGATAAGCGGCTGCGGGTCCAACAGCGACTTATCGAAAATGAAATTTTCCGGGACGCTGGAATTGACCGAGCATGCTTTAGGTGCCAAAGTCGCCGGGCGACTGGCCACGCTTAATACCGACGAGGGCCAAACGGTTGTAAAAAATCAGCAGATTGCAACGCTGGACCGTTATCAGCAGAACAAACGCGATTACGAGCGTGTCGAAAAACTCTTTAAACAAGGAGGGGCCAGCGCGCAAGATTTGGAACATGCCGCTTTGAGCGTGGAAGATGAGCGTATCGTTTCGCCAATCGATGGGGTGGTACTGGTCAAAGTCCATGAAGTTGGCGAGATGGTCTCCTCTGGCTCGCCGGTCGTTGTCATCGGCGATCGTAAAGATTTGTGGGTGAGGATTTATGTGCCCGAGGGGCAAATCAATAAAATAAAAATAGGCCAGAGTGCCAGACTTGTGTTTGACGGTTTAAAAGAAAGTTTTAAAGGCCGCGTAAGTTTTATTGCATCGCAAGCAGAATTTACTCCGCGCAATGTGCAGACGCCCGAGGAGAGAGTGACACAGACGTTTGCGGTCAAAGTTATGCTCGAAGAAGCGCCGGAATATTTGCGGCCGGGAGTGGCGGTGGATGTGACGTTGACAATCTAAGGGAAATAGATGAATACCATTGCCATCGACGTTAAAGATTTAACACGCAGTTTTGGAAAATTAGTCGCTGTGGACCATATTAATTTTACGATCAACTATGGGGAAATTTTTGGTTTTTTAGGGGCTAACGGCTCAGGCAAAACGACAACGATCCGTATGCTCTGCGGGATCTTAGCGCCCACCAGCGGGGATGCGATCGTCGCTGGCTTTGATGTCAGCCGGCATTCCGAGGACATCAAGCGTTCGATCGGGTATGTGTCTCAGCGCTTTAGCCTATATATCGATTTGACCGTTGAGGAGAATTTGGAATTTTACGGTCGGATTTATGGCACCAAGGAAAATAATTTTAAACAGCGGGTCGACGAAGTTTTAAAAATAACCGGCCTAAGCGCATGGCGCAACAAATTAGCAGGGGAGCTTTCCGGCGGCTGGAAACAAAAATTAGCGCTGGCCAATGCGATTTTACACAGGCCTAAGATTTTATTTTTAGATGAGCCGACCGCGGGGCTTGACCCGATTTCTCGTCGGGGCGTTTGGGAGATTTTGTATCAGCTGGCCGACGAAGGGGTGGCCCTTTTTGTGACGACGCATTATATGGAAGAAGCCGAGCGCTGTAATCAGATTGGTTTTATCAGCCGCGGAAAACTTTTAAAAATCGGCAAGCCAGAAGAACTCAAAAACGAAATCAGTGCCAATTTGCTCGAAGTCGAGTGCCAGCCGCTTATGAAAGCGTCACACTTTTTTGGCCAGCTTCCCGAGGTCATCGGCTTGACCGCGTATGGGACGACTTTGCATCTGAATGTCACAAATTCGCTTTTAGCAGAACAAGCTGTTGTGAACTCTGCGCAAAAGCAGGGTATTCTCGTCAAGTCGATTAAGTCGATAAACGCATCTCTCGAGGATGTCTTTGCCACGCTGACGAAAGACGACCATGAATAATATCAGGGCCATTGCGATCAAAGAATTTATTCATATTATTCGCGATAGGCGCATGCTGCTTATGATTGTGCTGATGCCGCTGATGCAGCTTTTGATTTATGGCTTTGCGATCAACACGGACGTCAAACATTTAGCGACGGTCGTGTATGATCAGGACCAGACGTATCTTAGCCGGCGGCTGGTTAATGCTTTTGAGCAGTCTGCGTATTTTGACATCAAGCAAAAAGTCCCGACGGCCAAATCTTTATATCAGGCCCTCGATCGGGGCAAGGTCAAGGCAGGGCTTTTGATTCCGCCTAACTTCACCAAAGATTTTTTGTCCGGCCGCGGGGTGGATTTGCAGCTTTTGATCGACGGAACGGATTCTAACCCGGCGAATGTGGCTTTAAGTACCAGCCAAGCGATTGTTGCTGCCTTCGGACAAAAAGAAGCTTCGCGTCCCGCGCAGATGTCTGCTATCGATTTTAGGCCGCGGCTGTGGTACAACCCGGATTTGAAAAGTTCTTTTTTTATGATCCCCGGCTTAGTCGGCTTGGTCTTGCAGCTTTTTATCCCGATGATTACAGCCACCGCGATTGTGCGCGAAAAAGAGAGGGGCAATATTGAACAGCTTTTAGTCACGCCAATACGGCCCTACCAGTTGATTTTAGGAAAGTTGATCCCTTATGTTTGCGTCGGGATTGTGATGTATTTGATGATCATTGAAGCGGCGCGGTTTTTATTCCATGTGCCTATCCGCGGCAACCCTTTGACTTTGTTTATGCTGACGATGTTGTTTTTAACCGTGTGTCTGGGGATCGGCCTTTTTGCTTCGACAATTGCCGAAAACCAACAGCAAGCCTCGCAGATCGTCATGTTTTTTGCCTCTCCATCGATTTTGTTGTCCGGATTTATTTTCCCCCGGGAAACAATGCCCAAACTGGTTTATTACATCGGCAATATTATTCCGTTAACGTACTTTGTCAAGATTATCCGCGGTGTCACGCTTAAAGTGGCAGGCTTTTTTGATTTATGGGAACAGATTTGGCCGCTGTTAATTATGGCGGTTGTGATTTTATGGTTTAGCATCAGCCGTTTCCAAAAACGTTTGAGTTAAAGTGCGCATGACAAAAACCACTTTTTTACAAAAAATCGGTTTGTTTTTTTTCGCTGTTTTTGTCACTCTGTTATTGCTGGAAGGGGCCCTGCGTTTAGGCGGATTTTTTTTCCTATTTCTGCAAGATAAAGTCAACCGGCAAAGTTTAAGTTCATCCCAAGAATTTCGTATCCTGTGTTTAGGCGAATCCACAACCGCCTTAGGCGGACAAAACGCTTATCCGCGGCAGTTAGAACAGATCCTCAATTCCTCTCCAACCAACCACAAATTTAAGGTGATCAATAAAGGTGTCCCCGCGACAACGACCGACCAGATCATATCGAAAGTCGAAAGTTATCTTGATGAGTATCGGCCGCAGATGGTCGTTGCGATGATGGGCATCAATGACCCGCAGGATTTGGCCAAACGCAGTTGGCGCGAAAATTTATCGCGGTATTCTAAGGCGTTTAAACTTTTGGATATGATCCAAGCGCACTGGTCTGCAAAACACAAAGAGAACACCAGTGATTTTGTCGACAGGCAAATTGCCAAATTAGACCGGCAGGCCGCGATGACCCCTTCATTGCGCATGGCTGTTGAGTTGACCAAAGCCAATCTCTATCGCAGCGCTAATCGTCCTGAGGATGAAAAAAAAGCGATCCTCAAAGTCCTTTCGCTTAATGACAAAAATCCGCAAGGATGGCATTTGCTGGGCATTTATTACCAACGTCACGCCGAATACACTCAAGCGCTCGATGCTTTAGAAAAAGCTTATCAATACGGCACAGCAGACATTAAGCTTTCTGCGCTAGAACGGATGGCCGAAGCCTATAAATTTCTTAATCAATACGACAAGGCCCAAAAGATTTATTCCGAAATTTTAGTCCAACAGCCGCAACATCCACAGGCGCGGTCTGCTTTAGGCGACATTATGCTCGAGCAAGGTAAATATGAGAAGGCCATCGAATTATACACGCAACAACTGTCGCTCGAGGCGCACGCGCTCGATGTCTATGGCAAGCTGGCCCATTGTTATCGACGGACAAATCAGCCTTTAAAGGCAAACGAAATTTTTGAATCTGGCGCGAAAATAAATAAAGATGCCCCAGAGCTTTTTTATGAATGGGGCTATAGTTTGCTTGAGGACAAAAAATATTTAGATGCAGAAAATGCTTTTAATCAGGCGTTGCAATCTAATAAAAAAAATGAACGTCAGGTCAATGCGCAGATTTATGAACAGTTGCTCAAATGTTATCAGGCAGAGAATAAAACAGCTCAAGAGCTAGAGGTTAAGAATTTGATGCAACAGACGGCAAACCAATATAACCCCCTTACCCAAAAAAATTATTTAAAGCTTAAACAAATATTGGACAAGCGCCATATTGAGCTTATTGTGGTGCAATATCCTCTTCGCAGCGTTATCCCGCTTAAAGCGATGCTTTCTTCTTTTGACGGCGTTGTCATCATCGACAACGAGCAAACTTTTAAAGATGCGCTTAAAAAATTTCGTTATGACGACTTGTTTTCGGACCGATTTGCAGGGGATTTTGGCCATTGCACAGCGCAGGGCAATGCGCTGTTGGCTGGCCATCTCGCGCAGGCGATTTTAAAAGCGGTATCTCGATAAAAATTAAAGATAAAAGGCATTTTGTTGAGCTGATAAAATCTTGATAAATTTATTTAGAATTCATAGCTTAAGGTATAATCATTTAGAAGTATAACTTTAAAGAGGAGGCTTAGGATGCAATTTTTTATTTCATGCGTGTTGTCTTTTGCCCTCGTCATTTTTTGTCCTGTCTATGTTTTTGCCGCCGAAAATCCGCCGGTAAATCTTGCCGTTGATGTCGTTGCCAATCAAGAAGTAGGGCAAACCCCTATGGTAGAGCCGCTGCCGACGGACAGACAAGTTAATCCGCAGCCAGCAAAGATGGAAACGCTGCCCGTAGTAGCTAACCAAGAAGTTATGCCGGATATTCAATATCCGGTTAAACCGATTGAGGGTACGGATAAAAATGCGTTGACGATAACAGAGCATGGCTTTTTTAATCACATGAAACAATTGGCTGGCCGATGGGAAGGTTTAAGTGAAAATATCCCCGGTGAAAAACAAAATAAAATTGTTGTTGTTTATGAAGTGACCGCAGGCGGCAATGCCGTTTTAGAGAGGATTTTCCCGGGCAGTTTACAAGAAATGGTCACGATGTACTATGAAGAAAAAGGGCAATTGACGCTAACGCATTATTGCATGATCGGCACACGGTCTGTCATGAAGCTCAAAAATTTTACCGCAAACAATGACGCGAATAAAAATATTTTTGAATTTAACCTTGTCGAAAGTCCCGGGCTTAATCCAGCACTCGATACTCATATGCATTCGTTAAAAATTGCATTTCTAGACGAAAATCATATGAACCAGTCGTGGGACATGTTTGAAGCGGGCAAGCTTTCCGGCAGTTATTCTTTTGTCCTTACCCGTGTTCCGACCAATTGATAACAGGAAAAGCGCGCCGTGCACTATCTAAGTGAAAACAATATTTTTTTGTTTCTCGTGCAAGTGTTCCTGCTTTTGGGGCTTTCACGGATTTTAGGGGATGTTCTTCGTCGTTTGCGTCAGCCTGCTTTGCCTGCTGAAATCGCCGTCGGAATATTTTTGGGCCCCACGGTCTTGGGACGTTTTTTTCCGCAAATCCAAACCGCTATTTTCCCCCCGCAACCCATTCAAATGACGATGTTAGAAACCTTAGCGTGGTTTGGGGTTTTTTATCTTTTGCTTGAAACCGGCCTTGAAATTGATCTATTAAGCGCATGGCGTCAGCGTACCGAAGTCCTCAAAATTGCAGTTGCGGATATTATTATCCCGATGGCGATCGCCTTTATTGTGTTTTCATTTCTTCCGTCGTCGTATTTTCCAAATCCAAATGACAAGATGTTGTTGTTGCTTTTTTTATCGAGCGTCATTTCGATTAGCGCTATGCCGATTGCCGCGCGGGCTTTAAACGAATTGAAGATGGCTAAGACAGATCTAAGTTCAATTATTATGTCGGCTTTGTCGGTCAATGATATTATCGGTTGGCTTATTTTTGCGATCATCTTAGGTTTGTCCATCCGGGGGCAAGTGAATATTCTAAACGTAGCGTTGATGTTCGGTTCCACGATAGGTTTTACGATTGTAGCCTTGACTTTGGGACGCAAATTTACCCATTCTGTCATTGAAAAAATCAAAGCACATAAAATGCCTGAACCGGGCAGTTCCTTGACCTTTATTTCACTTTTGGCCCTTTTGTGCGGGGCGATCACGCATAAGCTGGGAATACACGCGATTTTTGGTTTTTTCTTGGCTGGAATTATGGCTGGAGACGCTAGGTCGCTTCCAGAAAAAAGCCGTCAGGTCATCTCGCAGATGGTCTATGCGATTTTTATTCCCTTATTTTTTGCTGGCATAGGATTAAAAATTGATTTTTTTAGAAATTTTGATTTCTTTCTTGTCGGTGTTTTTACAATTTTGGGGATTTCGGCCAAATTTTTAGGGGCATGGGCGGGTGTCTCTTTGACAACGATTTCCAAAAGCAATCGGTTGCCTATTGCAATCGCGCATACCACCGGCGGGATGATGGAAATTGTTGTTGGCTTGGTTGCTTTGGAACACCACTTGATCTCGGAGCCTATCTTTACGGCAATTGTTTGCTCGGCAATGATTTCATCGATTCTTTTAGGCCCGTGGCTTAATTTTGCCATTCAACGTCGCCGTGAAATAAGTTTTTTGGAGTTCTTTAACCGCCGTGGCATTATTGCTGATTTGAAAGTCGCGCATAAAAGAGAAGCGATTTTAAAATTATGCGAAATCTCATGCGAACAGGAAGGGAGTTTTGATCCCGAAGAAATCTTTGCCGCTGTTCTAACCAGAGAGAGCATTGTGGGGACTGCCGTAGAGTTTGGCATTGCGCTGCCCCATGCAAGGCTTGCAGGTCTGCGCCGGCCGCTGATTGTTTTTGGGCGGTCTTTGGTAGGAATCGAGTGGGACTCCCCCGATGGAGAGCCGACCCATTTTGTTTTTTTGATTTTAACCCCTGTTAATGATGAAGATGTGCAAGTTCAAATTTTACGGGCAATCAGCCGAGTCATCAGCAAAGAAGATGTCCGAAAAGAGTTGCTAAAGGCGATGGATAATCAAACGATTTGGACTATAGTTAACCGGGAGTTTACAGTTTATCAAATTGTTCGACGCACGTAGGTTTTGACTTTAGAGTATCAAAAAGGAGAAATTGTTTGGAGAATCGAAATCCCCCGCTGGTATTAATAATGATTGTTCTTTTTGTTGTTGGCGTGAGGACTTTTGCGCCGCAATTTTTTGACAGGAGTATAGTCAAAGGAGAGTCTTTTAGCGTCAAGGTCCCCAGCGGCTGGCATGTTAAAAAAGATCAGCACGAAGTGACTTTGACCGCGAATGAAACAGATTTGGTTACAGATATGCCGGTAGCGATTTTTTCGATTTATGCCGAAAAGCAAAAGGGTGCGCTTTTTATGGAAGATTTTTTCCCTGAAGTTTTAGCTTCGTTGGGACATGAAAACGGGACGATTTTAGGCACAGGAGCGGAATTGATCGATGGACAATCAGCCCAATGGGTACTTTTTCGCTACAATAAACCTGAGATTGCGGTTATTACTTTGTATATTGCTGATGATTATAACCGTTTGACGAGGATACAATATGTGGCGACGTTAAAGAAATTTAAGGAATACGGTAAGCTTTTTGATGAGTTTAAGAAATCGATTCATTTAAAAGGAGCGATGTGAATTGTTGCTATTGACAGCTATCCTCGCAGATGGTATATTTAAATAGCTAAAATTACAATTATTAATTTAATAATTTGTTTGATAATTTGCAGCGACAAAGGTAAACTACCCGAAAGAGTAGGACACAAAACTCGAAGAGCCTAAGTCCCTATCGGGATATGGCAGTCAGTTGCCGAAAGCTATGTGTATAAAATAATACAAATTTGCCTATCCAGTCTGTGTGGATGGGCTTTTTTTGTAAAATCAACCAAAGGAGAACGTATGAAAGTTGTTAAGGGAAGTATTGAAATGAAATTGGCAGCGGTTTTTGTCTTTTTTGCTGCTGCGCTCTTATTGAGTGCAAACGTCACCTCACGGCTGAATCTTGGTCGTATCGGTGACGGAGTTTCTGTGGCCCACGCTGAGGATGAGCCAGAGCCAAGCGCTGGTACCGCAGTCGTTAATGGTGATACACCTATTGTTAACGAAGCTCCTGTGTCGGGTGATATGGCGCAATAAGTTTTTTTTGGATGCTTTAGGTTATCCCAAAGGCCCCGTTGAGAAATCAGCGAGGCCTTTGCATTTTTACTTTTCGTGCCCTGCAAGCGAACTTGATCGTAGGGGAGTAATACAAAATTTAGGATTAAAAAGATTTACTTTAGGAGATCTTTTATATAAAATCTTAACAAAAATTTTTTTTATAATCTATTTAAAGGCGAGGGAGAAATGAAAAAAATATTTTTAATGATGACTGGAATTCTATTGGCAAGTACTTTCGTTTATGCGCAAACGCCCAAAGCAAAGCCCGCGGGGAGTCTGCCAAATACAAAATCGATCGCTACGCTCATAGAACGCTGCGAAGGCAAGATTATTTCTCTCCAAAAAGCAGATACGGCAAAATCGAGTTTTGGGAAGTTAAGTATTGCGGATGAAAGCGGTAAAAAAAAGGATTTTGACTTAATCGCAAAAACCCAGATTTATTCCAATAATTCGTCACCAATTGTTTTTACTGACCTTAAAAAAGGTGACCGAGTCATAGTGCTGTATGTTGTAACTTTAAAACGTCTAAATAACGCGATTACGATAACGCAAACCAAGTAAAGTAGAGTGCAAGCGCTAAAAAAAATCTTTATTCGTTTTTGTGTTTTTGCGGCTGTCTTTTTTCTCTACATAAGTCAAGCTGCAGCTGGCGATTCCTTGCCGGCTTTAAAAGACGATGACCGCATCTTGGTTCTTGCCCCGCATCCGGATGATGAAGCTATCGGCACAGGCGGCATTTTGCAGGAGGCGATCAGCCGCATGCTTCCGACAAAAATTGTTTATCTGACCAACGGCGACAGCAATGAGCTGGCCTTTATTGTTTATGAAAAGCGCCTTGTTTTTAAGCGCTCCGGTGTCATTGCGATGGGCAACCTGCGCCGTCAAGAAGCGACCAATGCGATGACGGCTTTGGGCTTGCCGGCAGACGACCTTATTTTTTTAGGGTACCCGGATGCGGGGACGTTAAATATTTTTACGCAGTATTGGGGCGCGACGGCAACGCCTTATAAGAGCCTTTTTACACGAGTGCGGCAAGTCCCTTACAACCAAAGCCTCTCAGCGGGCGCGCCGTATGTGGGGGAGAGTATCTTGCGGGACTTGGAAAAAATCCTTTTGGATTTTAAGCCGACACGAATTTTTGTCTCGCATCCGATGGACAATAACCAAGACCACCGCGCGTTTTATTTGTTTTTAAAAGTGGCCCTTTGGGATTTGGGTTCCAGAATTCCGACCCCCGAAATTTATCCGTATCTGATCCACGAGGCCCGCTGGCCACTGCCGCGGGGGTATCACCCGGATCTGGCATTAACCCCCTCGGACCAGATTAAAAATTCGGATATCCACTGGTTTGATTGGGACTTGACTGTGCCGCAAATCGAAAAGAAGCGCCAGACAATCGCGTTTTATAAATCCCAAGTCGAATACAACCCGCCGTACCTTTTTACTTTCGCGCGCAAAAATGAACTTTTTGGCGATTATCCGCCGATTGTGATCAAGGACAATCCCAACGGTCATATTGACTGGCAAAGTATTGAAGCCTTACAGCATATCCATGTTGCCTCGGTTGACGAAGAGAGTCGAGCTCAACCGGTTTTTGATTCGCTTTCTTATGCACGGCAGGATGGGTTTTTGTATGTCCGGATTATGCCCAAGGCTTGGAATGACAAGCTCTTGGGGATGAATCTGTATTTGCTGGGATACCGACGAGGATTGCCGTTTTCGTATATGCCCAAGTATCATTTGAAAATAAGCTTTTCAAAATTCGTGGACGTCTTTGAAAAAGGACGCCGCGTGTTTGTCAAAGACATGAAAGTTATGCGCGAAGGCAAAGCGATTGTGATCAAGTTCCCCTTGGCGAGTCTTGAAAACCCGCATTACATTTTAAGTTCCGCGCGGTCGTATCTGAACAATTCGCCGGTAGACCGCACGGCTTGGCGGGTGCTTTCTTTGGAGTAGAGATGAGCGCAGTTATTGAAAACGTTGTAATTCGCAAGTACGCCCCAGCTGACCGCAAGGCTTTGCGTAAAATCAGCTATGAAACATCCTTTATGGGCAAAGCGGATGACTTGTTTGACGAGCCGGAGATTTTGGCCGACGCGCTGACGTTATATTTTACCGACAGTGAACCAGAATCGTGTTTTGTCGCAGTCAA
>JAYRHV010000076.1:0-3162 GCA_041907165.1 Candidatus Omnitrophota bacterium
AAGGTCAAAGGTCAGCCGCCATTTATTTTAAGACGCGATGAAGCTTACTTGGGTGTTTTGATCGACGACTTGACGACCAAAGGAACAGAGGAACCGTATCGGATGTTTACCTCACGCGTTGAATATCGTTTGATCATTCGAGAAGATAACGCGGATCGCCGTTTGAGCGCTTATGGCCATCGTTTTGGTTTGGTTACGGATGAAGATTACAAAAAGGTTGTTCAAAAATATCAGGCGATTGACAAGGAAGTTGAACATTTGCGAACGACCCGCGTTTTGCCCGGCACAGATTTAGACAGAGTGCTGACAGAAAATAACAGTGCCGCCTTAAAGCAGCCGACAACCTTAAGCGCGATTTTAAAACGGCCGCAGGTCAGTTATCAGATGATCGCGCCTTTCGACGGAAAATTAAAAGATTTTCCGCAGCATGTCATCGATCAAGTCGAATATGAGATTAAGTATGAAGGCTTTATTGAGCGCCAGCATAAAAGCGTTGAGCGTTTCCGCCATATCGAAAATATCAAGATCCCCAAAGATTTTAATTACCTTAATCTGCCGGGCTTGTCCAACGAGATCCAGCAAAAATTAAAAGCAGCCTCACCTTTGACTTTAGGCCAAGCTAACCGTATTTCGGGTGTCACTCCGGCGGCGATCACGATCCTGATGATTTATTTGCGCAAATTAAGTTTAGAGCGCAAAGCCTCAAAGACCAACGAAACATCCGTATGAAATTTTCTTTCTCCAAGCCAACAGAGCATTTTCTTTTATTTGTCATTCTTATTTTAGCCTGCTGGTCTTTGGGGCATGTGCTGCATATCGATTTAGTAGAAGTGCGCAGAGCGCTGGCAGAATATCCTCTTTGGGCCTCGGGGTTTCTATTTATTTTAATTTATGTGGGGTTAACGACCGTTTTGTGGGTGGGGACAATTGATTTTTTCCGGATCAGCGGCGCGCTTTTGTTTGGCCCCTACTGGAGCACGCTTTTTGTGACCATTGCAGAAATCGCCAATGCCAGCATTCTTTTTTTGCTCAGTAAAAAATTAGGCCGCGATTTTGTCGAGGAAAAGTTCCATTTAAAAAAGGACGACAAAAAATATTCGCCGGACAATGCCGGATTTTGGACGGCCTTTATTTTGCGGATCAATCCCTTGGTCCCGTTTCGTTTTATGGATGTGGGCTTTGGGCTGACAAAGTTATCTTTTCGCAAATACTTTTATGCGGTTGTCTTGGGTTCTCCGCTGCGCATTTTTTGGCTGCAGTTTGTCATTGCCGCTTTGGGAGAAGCGGTCTTAAAGAATCCGGGTTTGATGGTCGAGTATTTGCAAAACAACAAGATGGCGATGGCCGTGAGCGTGTTTTATATTGGGGGTGTTATTGTTGTTACCCTTACAGTTTTTGTGGTAACGATGATCAGACGCAATGTCCTTGTGCGCCAACTGTCAAATCTAAAATAATTTCGCTCATCATCGCGGCGCAACCGACAACGCGCGGGGCCATAGGCGGATGGCCTAAAGCGGCATCCGTCAAGCCGTCGCCGACGAAGTAAATATTCCCGGCTTTTTTTATTCTCATCGGGCTTTTTTCCAAAAGTCCCGCCATCCCCACACCGCTGATAAGATATTTTGTTTTATCGTGATAAAAATCTACAAATTTATGTTTCCACTCTTTATTGTCAAAAGCCTCGACGATAAAATCACAGTTTTTAAAAAATTGGCCGCCAATTTCTTGTGTCCATTTGATTTTGTTAATGCGTATATTAAGGTCGGGGTTGATGTCCAGTAGTCTTTTTTTCGTGACGGCAACTTTATCCAAACCGATTTCACGCAGGAAATATTGTTGACGGTTAAGGTTTGAGGCGTCGATGACATCGAAGTCGAGGATTTCAAAATGTTTAAAACCGCTGCGCGCTAAGATCATCGCCGTGTTTGAGCCTAAGCCGCCGGCTCCGCCAATGCCAATAAGCTTGCTTTGGATCGTAGCCAGCTGATCTTTGGTCAGATAACGCAGTAAGCCTTGTTCGAATGGATTCATGGATATATTTTAGAGGAAGCATACAGGACATTCGTCGCTCGAACAGTCCTCACGCGTGCCGCTTAATCTTAATTCACAAGACATTTAAGTAAGCGGCACGGTTGCGGAACTCGCTTTGGAATGTCCTGCATGCTTCCTTTTATACAATATTTCCGATCGGTCGCCAATCGGTAAAGACCGGATCAAAATTTTTAAGTTTTAAAAGCTCTACAATGCTTTGGACACTTCGGGCGTCTTCGATGTCAAATTGCGGATCTTGTTCTTGAGCGTCTTTGATCGTGTAACCACCGACGGAAGTATTAGACCCAGCTGACATACGTGTAAAACCTAACTCTAAGGCATTGTCGCGCAAAAGCGCTGTTTCGCGGGTCGATAAATTAATGCCTATTCTGGGAAAAAGTATTCTTGTCATACAGACGATTTTGATAAACATTTTATCGTCGACATTGCAGATAGCAAAATCGCGGCCCTTGATTTTTCGCAGCCGCGGAAAAGAAACGCTGTATTCAACGCCGGGAAAACTTTTTTCCATAAACTGCAAGTGCTCATAGAGCGCCAAGAGGTCCTCTACCACATCAGAGAGGCCCAAGAGGATCCCCAAAGAAATTTGTCGTATTCCCGCTTCTGCTGCGCGCGCCGGTGTTTGATAGCGAAAATCATAATCGCTTTTTTTGCCCGAGATATGCACTTCTTGATAGCGTTTGCGGTCGTATGTTTCCTGATAGACGGTAATCCCGTCGACGCCGTTTTGATAAAGTTCGATGTATTCATCCGTTTGCATCGGATGAACCTCGAGGCTGATACCGGTGAAATATTGTTTGGCAACGTCGAGCGCTTGCCTAAGATACGAAAGAGGTGTTGCTTGATAGGATTCGCCGGTTAAAAGCAAAATATTTTTGATGCCGCTGTCGGCGACGTGTTTCATTTCGGCGTGCATTTGTTCGTCTGTCAGTTTGATGCGGGCAATGCGATTGTGGCTGTTAAATCCGCAATAGGTGCAATGGCTTGAACAATAATTAGAAAGATACACCGGCGCATAAAGGGAAATGGTCCGCCCAAAATGCTGACGGGTAAGGTGCGCGGATTTTTGGGCCAACTGTTCAAGAAAGACCGGGTCGTTGTCGGAGAGGA
>JAYRHV010000077.1:0-7861 GCA_041907165.1 Candidatus Omnitrophota bacterium
CCAATGCCGTTAAAGATCGTATTGAATTGCGCTCTTTGTCCTATCACCGTCGGGTGCGAAAGGGATATTTGCAGCTGGCTAAAGAAAATCCTAAGCGTTTTCGTGTGATTAAAGTTAACAAGGATAAAGAAAAGATTTTTGAAGTTGTACGTAAGTATGTTGATGCGTTTTTAGGAATTTAATTGTAGGGAACAGGCATGCCTGTTCCCTACGGATATATGAAAAATGTCTTTAATCAATCACGACGTCTTAAATCGTTTCAGCCGGTTACTAAAATCGGGCCGCATGGCGCACGCCTATTTATTTGCGGGGCCTAAGGGCGTCGGCAAAAGTCAAACAGCTCTTTGTGTCGCACAGCTGCTTAATTGTGAAAAACGTATTGGGGGACACACGCACGAGGCTTGCGGGCAATGCTCGTCGTGTCTTCGGATTGTTTCACGTAATCATCCGGATGTTTTTTTTATCGATTGCGGGGATACGGAATCGATAAAGATCGCCCAAGTCCGAGAGCTTATTGCCCGTCTGCAAATGCGCTCTTTTGAGGCGCAGACTAAAGTTTGCATTATCAAAGATATTGAGACTATGACCACGGACAGCAGCAATGCGCTTTTAAAAACACTCGAAGAGCCGGCCAAGGACACGTTGTTTATTTTGACAACATCTATTATAGAAGAGAATTTAAAAACCGTTGTTTCGCGCTGTCATCTGATCAAATTTTATCCTTTATCGGTCCCTGCCGTGAGCCGTCAATTGATCACTATTGCCGGTTTAAATGAGTTTGCGGCGCAATGTTTGGCACAGTTTTCACAAGGATGTTTTGGGAAAGCCGTTGCTTTAAACACCGACGGTTTTTTTAGCTATAAAAATGAAATTATAGATAATCTGATTTTGCGAGAGGACAATGACACATATTTAAAAAAAGTGTTAAGTGACAAGCCTCAGACTCAAATGGCGCTGGGGGTTATTCTCTCATACTTTAGGGATTTGCTTATTTTGAAGTCCGGCGGCCGAAAGACACAGTTGGTCCATCCAGATCGTTACGAGGAGCTATTAACGCTCGAGAAAAAGTATTCATTTGAAAAGGTAAATGGGATTATTGACCAAGTTGTCGACGCCTTGGCACTTTTAGGCGAAAACTTAAATATCAAAATTCCGTTTATCCTTTTGCGGGAGAAAATATGGGCAAGATAATTGAAGTTCAATTAGGGGAGTATCGTCCCGTCGCTTTTTATGAGCAAAACGATATCGTTTGCGACCGAGGAGAATATGTGATTATTGAGCAAGACCGAGCGATGGAGTTTGGGCGCGTTATTTCTGATACAAAGTCAAGTTGCGGCGCAAAAACCCAGCCACCATCGGGAAAAATTATTCGCCTTTTGACGCAAGGAGACAAAAACCAATTGCAAAATAATCGTTTAAAAGCTCAGGATGCGGTCAATGCTTGCGTCCGGAAAATAAACGAGCGTAATCTCGACATGCAAATTGTCAAAGCCGAATATACTTTTGATTGCAGCAAAGTGATTTTTTTCTTTACGGCCGAAGGCCGTGTGGACTTTCGCAGTCTCGTCAAAGACTTGGCCAAAATTTTTCGTGTGCGCATCGAGCTTAAACAGATCGGTGTGCGCGACCGTGCAAAAATCATTGCCGGGTATGGTGTATGCGGTCGGCAGTTGTGTTGCTCGTCATATTTAAAAGGTTTTCATCAGTTGTCGATTAAGATGGCCAAAGAGCAGGGCTTGCCGCTTAACCCGACGAGAATATCTGGTGTCTGTGGACGGATCAAGTGCTGCATGGCGTATGAATATCTAGCCTATCGCGATTTGGCCCGTGACTTGCCCTCGATTGGGGATAAGATCACAATACCCGAAGGAAAAGGTAACGTGCGCGATGTTAATATTTTAAAACGCTTGGTTTTTGTCGATTTGGGTGAAGGCAAGGTCGTTAAAGTTTCTTTTGCGGCGCAAAAACCCGCGTCCGCGATGAGCCATGAAAACTAAATTTTATATCACTACACCGATTTATTATGTGAATGCCAAGCCTCACATCGGTCATGCCTACACGACGATTGCCGCGGATTGTTTGGCCCGCTTTTATCGCAGTCAAGGGGTAAAGGTGCATTTTTTAACAGGCACCGACGAGCACGGACAAAAAATCCAGAAAGCAGCCGGTGAACTAAACCTAACGCCCAAAGAATTTACAGACCGCATCTCGCCGCAATTTCAAAATCTTTGGGCTGCGCTTAATATCTCGAATGATGATTTTATTCGGACCACAGAGCCGCGGCACATTGCGGCGGTGCAAAAGTTTTGGGAAATCCTTAAAAGCAATGATGAAATTTATGCCGGAGAATACGGCGGCTGGTATTGTGTGCCGGATGAAACATTCTGGATGGAGTCGCAAATCGTCGACGGAAAATGCCCAGACTGTGGCCGGGCGGTTGAGTTTATTAAAGAAAAGAATTACTTTTTTAAGTTATCCAAACATCAGAGTTGGCTTTTGCAATATTTAAAAGACCATCCGGACTTTGTGTTTCCGCAGACGCGGTATAATGAGGTTGTGGGTTTTTTGGAAAACAATACACTCACCGACCTTTGCGTTTCTCGTCCGAAATCGCGGCTGAATTGGGGGATTGAGGTCCCCTTTGATCGTGAGCATGTGACCTATGTGTGGTTTGACGCACTGGTCAATTATATCAGCGCGATTGGTTTTGTGAACAATAAGAGCCAGTTTGACGCTTTTTGGCCTGCGGATGTGCATCTGATGGCCAAGGACATTATTCGTCAGCATGCGATTTATTGGCCGATCATGCTGCATGCAGCCAAGTTGCCTATGCCAAAACAGATTGTCGCCCACGGCTGGTGGAAAATGGGCGAGGTGAAGATGTCTAAGTCTTTGGGCAATGTCGTCGACCCGGTTGAGATGGTCGAAAAATATGGGGTCGATGCGTTTCGGTATTTTTTGATGCGCGATGTGCCGTTTGGCGGGGACGGGAATTTTTCGACGGATTCTTTTGAAAAGCGCTTTAACGGGGATTTGGCCAATGATCTTGGCAATCTGGTCCACCGCACGTCCAACATGATTCTTAAGTATGCCGACGGCAAGATTGTGCATGGAGAAGTTTTACAGTTGCCTCAAGGGGTTGACAGCCCGATTTTAGAAAAGTTTTTAAATTGTCCACGGCAAAATTCGGGTTTAATCGCTGATTTTAAATTTAATGAGTATTTAGCCGAAGTATGGGATTTGATCGGCGCGGCCAATAAGTTTGTTGAACAGGTCAAGCCGTGGCAATTGAAAAAAGATGGCAAACAGGATGAAGTGATTAACTTTCTAAAGATTATGGTTGCTGTTCTTAAGTTTAGTGCTGATGCCATCGAGCCTTTTATGCCATCGACGTCTAAAAAAATTAAGGAACAATTTAGCGGCGAGACGATTAAAATCGGCGAACCGCTTTTCCCTAGGCTGGAAATATAATTCAGGGGTGGGTCAAAGTCCTCTGGCTCAAGAAACGGTCCCCGGTGGATGTCCCGCCTTACGGCGGGAGAAAATCGGGGCTGCGTTCCGATTCGCCTTCGGACTTTCACCCACCCTTTATAAATATAAATTATGAATCCTCCAACACTCACATGGTCTAAAGGCGTTGTCAGACTCATTGACCAGACACTGCTTCCTGCGAAGTTAAAATATATCACGTGCCGCGATGTCAAAACGCTTTGGCATGCGATTAAAACTTTGCAGGTGCGCGGCGCGCCAGCCTTGGGTGTTGCTGCTGGCTTTGGCGTTTTGTTGGGCATCAAAAATTTTAAAGGAAAAGATCGCCTGCGATTTGAAAAAGAGTTGACTGCCATTTGTGATTATATCGGCACATCGCGTCCGACGGCGGTTAACCTTTTTAATGTGCTTGCAGAAATGCGAACGGTTGTTAGCGCGCATCCGTCGGCTACGGTTGGAGAGTTAAAAAGACTTTTAGAAAAAAAGGCGCTTGAGATTTATGAACACGACCGGCGCGTTTGCCGGCAAATGGGCAAGCATGGCGCGAAATTTATCAAAAATGGCGGGACGTATTTGACAATTTGCAATGCAGGCGCTCTGGCGACCGTCGACTATGGAACGGCTTTGGGCGTTTTTTATGCGGCCAAAGAAATGGGTAAGTCGTTTAAAGTTTACAGTTGTGAAACGCGTCCGCTTTTGCAGGGAGCGCGTTTGACCTGCTGGGAATTGGCGCGGGCTAAGATTGATACCACACTCATTTGCGACAGCATGGCCGCAACTCTGATGAAACAGGGCAAGATCGACGCTGTTTTTGCCGGCGCAGACCGCATTGCGTTAAACGGCGATAGCGCAAACAAAATCGGCACGTACAGCCTTGCGGTTTTAGCCAAGCATCACAAGATCCCATTTTATATTGTAGCGCCCACCTCGACGTTTGACACCACGACAAAAACAGGCGACGGCATTGTGATTGAAGAGCGCAACAGTCAGGAAGTCACATGTTTTGCCACTGTCCCGACGGCGCCAAAGGGCATTAAAGTTTTTAATCCGGCTTTTGACGTGACCCCCTATCAACTGATTACCTCGATTATTACAGAGAAAGGTATCTTAGAACTCCCCCTAACATCCTCTTTAACAAAAGAGGGGGGAGTAAAGAAACCTGCTTTTGCTTTTAAAGACAGGGGAGTTAAGTGAACTCCACTGGATTAGGTGAATTGGCTTTGATCGATTGGATACGCAAAACTTGTGTTTGCTCAACGCAAGTTAAGAAGGGCATTGGCGATGACACGGCTGTTTTACCTTTGAATGACCGGCAGGATTTGCTTTTGACGACGGATTTGTCGGTAGAAATGACGCATTTTACAAAACAGACCCCGCCAGAATTAGTTGGCCGCAAGGCTTTGGCCCGCAATTTAAGTGATATCGCGGCAATGGGCGGGACGCCGACGTATGCGGTTGTGTCTTTAGGGGTGGCTCAAAATACTCCGACTATTTATGTTAAGAAAATTTATCAAGGCCTTAATCGTTTGGCCAAAGAGTATAATGTCAGCATCGTTGGGGGAGATACGGTCAGAAGTCCGCAGACGGTTATTAATATTGCCTTGATGGGAACTGTGGCTAAAAATAAAGCTCTCTTGCGCAATGGCGCAAAAATAGGTGATCAAATTTTTGTCACAGGCCCGTTAGGGGATTCGTTGGATTCAAAACGGCATTTAACCTTTACCCCGCGTGTGCGGGAAGCGCAATATTTGGTTAAACATTTTCATCCGACGGCGATGATCGACATTTCCGATGGGTTGGCTCAAGACTTGGGGCATATTTTAGAGCAGAGTAAAGTGGGGGCTGTTTTAGTCGAAGATAAAATTCCTCTGAATCGCGGCGCTGATTTGAAGGCTGGACTCTATGACGGGGAGGACTTTGAACTGCTATTTACTTTGGCCCCAGCTTGTGCGCAAAAACTTTTGAAATCAAAGAAAAAAAATTATTATCACATCGGTCAGATCGTAAAAGGTAAAAATAAGTTATATTTGCAAAACAAAGATGGCCAAATGTGTTTGATTGATCAAGGCGGGTTTACTCATTTTTGATGAATTCTTTTAAAATTACAACATATAATCCGCAAGAAACCCAAAGAGTGGCAGAACGTCTTGCCCGGCGATGCCAAGGCGGCGAAATTTTTTGCCTCTCGGGCAATTTAGGCGCGGGCAAGACAACGTTTGTCAAAGGCATCGGCCGCGGACTTGGCATCGACGAAAAAAATGTTAACAGCCCCACCTTTGTCATTATGAATGTTTACCAAGGCCGGTTGCCTTTATATCATTTTGATTTTTATAGGCTAGAAGACCCCAAAGAAATTGGCGGCATTGGTTACGACGAATTTCTCTATGGCAAGGGCGTTGCGGTTGTCGAATGGGCAGAACGTTTCGGTTCTCTGATGCCCTCGGAATATTTGTCCGTTGAGATTAGTGATACTGCAGAAGAAACCCGAGTGCTTAAATTTACAGCCTATGGCAAACCTTACCAAAAGCTTATTGAGGCATTGAAAAAATGAAAATTCTTGGGCTTGAAACATCTTCTAAACATTTTAGTCTTGCTTTATGCGAAAACGACAAGCTTGTTAAAAGCCGCACGATGGTGCTTGAAAAGATTTTATCGGACTCGATAATTCCTGCTATCGATCGGATTTTAAAAGATTCAAAGTGGGCATTGTCGGATATTGACGCTCTTATCGTGGGTTTAGGGCCGGGCTCGTTTACCAGCCTGCGCGTCGGTGTTGCCACGGCCAAGGGACTGGCCTTTGCGGCGGACAAGCCTGTTGTCGGGATTCCGAGTCTAGATGCGGTTGCGCTCAACGTCGGGACGACACAAAAACAAATTTGTGTCCTTTCGGATGCGCGGCGTAATATGGTTTACGCTTGTCTGTATGAAAACACTGCCGGAAAGCTCAAAAGAAAAAGTGAATATTTGTTAACGCCGCTGACGAGTTTGCTTGATAGAATAAATGCCAGCACGATTTTTGTAGGCGATGCTCTTGTTGCGTATCAGCTGGAGATCGAAAAATATTTTTTGGCGCGAGACAATAAGTTGGACATCAGTTTTGCGCCAGCAACAAAAGCATATCCAAATGCAAAGAATTTGATCCTTTTGGCGCAGGAAAGTTTAAAGAAAAAAAAGTTCGCGAAGATCGAAAAATTGGTCCCTTTATACTTATACCCCGAAGATTGTCAGGTGCAAAAATGAAAAATAAACAGACATTTTTAACGTGGGCGCAGGTTGACTTATCCGCTATCCGTCACAATTTTAAAGTTCTCAAACGCAATGCCGTCGAGATTTTGCCGGTCATCAAGGCTGACGCTTACGGACACGGGATGATTGCGGTGGCCCAAGAGCTGGATGGTTTGGGTGTTAAAATATTTGGAGTCTCAGACCTCTGCGAGGGCAGAGAGCTCAGGATCAAGGGATTTAAAAATGATATTTTACTTCTCGAAAGTCCTTTGCCGGCTTTGGCCGCGGATGTTGTTAAATATCATCTGATCCCTTGTGTGTGCACGATGGATTTAGCCAGTGCGCTTAATAAAGAAGCCGCAAAATATAAAGAAAAAGTCAAAGTGCATATTAAAGTCGATACCGGCATGGGACGTCTTGGAGTTTGGCACAAGGACGCCTTTGAGTTTATCCGTTTGGTGGCCAGTTTTCCAAACCTTGTCATCGACGGGATTTTTACGCATTTTCCGCTTTCCGACATTGACTCAAAATTTACGCAGCAGCAGCTTAAAGATTTTGCAGCGCTTATCGATTCTCTGGGGGAGCTTAAAAAAACTATCCGTTATTTTCATGCGGCCAATAGCATGGGCTTGTCTGCTTATCAGGACTCCATTTTAAATTTGGCGCGGCCGGGGCTTATGCTCTATGGACTTTATCCTCGCGAAGATCTTCGAAAAAAGATAAAACTTAAACCTGTAATGAGTGTCAAGACCCATGTGCTTTTTGTAAAGACGCTTGAAAAAGGGCGGGGGGTCAGTTACGGTCATACTTATGTCGCAAAAAGAAATATGAAAGTTGCCACTTTGGCTATCGGATACAGCGATGGGTATTTCCGATGTTTGTCCAACAAGGCTTGTGTCTTGATTCACGCAAAGCGCTGTCCTGTTTTAGGCAATGTCACCATGGACCAAATTATCGTCGATGTTTCTAAGGTCAAGTCGCCGGTCAGAATAGGGGATCTGGCCATAGTCTTAGGCTCAGATAAAAATGAAAACATCAGCGCTGAAGAACTTGGGCGCAAAGCCGGCACAATCAATTATGAAATTGTCTGTAATTTAGGCAATAGGTTAGAGAGAGAGTATATAAAATCTTAAGCCGCTTGACTGAA
>JAYRHV010000078.1:0-3406 GCA_041907165.1 Candidatus Omnitrophota bacterium
GCTTGGTCGATATCCACCCCGCTGTCTTTATAAGTTAGTCCGTTTTTCATATCAAATTCTTCTTCACGTACGCTACTCCGTTTTCAAAAATTTTTTTCCCTTGGCCGAATTTATTTCGCGATGCCAAACGCGTCCACGACGGATGCTGCAATGAAAAAAAATGTCTTTCCGGGTGCGGCATCAATCCCAAAATCCGCCCCGTCGGATCACTGATGCCGGCGATATCTTCAACAGCCCCGTTAGGATTTTGCGGATAAGCGGGTTTCTTCCCGTTCTCATCGCAATAGCGAAAAACGACCTGCCCGTTGTCTTTTAAATTTTTCAAAATTCTATCATCTAAAGCGACAAACTTTCCTTCTGCGTGCGCCACCGGCAAATAAATCACCTCATCTAACGCTTTCGTCCAAACACAATTCCCGTCGGGCTTCAAATGGACCCAACGGTCTTCAAATTTTCCGGAATCATTATGCGTCAGCGTAACTGTTTGTATAAAATCCATCTCTCCTGAAGGCCCCAAAACTCCGAGCAAAATTCCTGAGCGCACCAAAACCTGAAAACCATTGCAAATACCGAGGATCAATTTTCCGTCGCTGATAAACCGTTTTATCTGATCGCCTAAACGCAGACGCAGTTCATTGGCCAAAATGCGTCCTGAAATAATATCATCCCCGTAACTAAATCCGCCGGAAAGCGCAAGGATTTGATAATCCTGCAGTTTTTTTTCACCGCTGACAAGACGATTTATATGCACGCGCTCAACCGATGCGCCCACACTTTCAAAAGCAAAAGCGGTCTCGGCATCGCAGTTGGTGCCAGCGGTACGTAAAACTAGGACTTTGGGGTAAACCATTTTTTTGGATTAATCAAATTATCAAAATCTTGTTTAATATAAAAATCCTTGATCTCTTTGGCGACATCTTCAGCGGTGTCGACCACTTTAAACATCTCTAAGTCAGCAACATCGATGTTCTTTTCGGCGGCCATCGTGTTTTCTAACCATTCCAAAAGACCTCTCCAATAATCGCTGCCGACTAAAATAACCGGGAACCGTTCAATACGCTGCGTCTGAATTAAAGTCAAACTTTCAAAAAGCTCATCCATCGTCCCAAACCCGCCGGGAAAAATCACGAACGCTTTGGCGTATTTGACAAACATGACCTTCCGGCAAAAAAAGTAATGAAAATTAATAAGTGTCTTAACATAGGGATTTGCTTTTTGTTCAAAAGGCAAATCAATATTAAGCCCGACAGACTCCCCTTCACCCTCGGAGGCACCTTTGTTCCCCGCCTCCATGATCCCGGGACCTCCGCCGGTAATAACGGCAAACCCTTCTTTCACAAGCAACGAGGCAGTTTGCTCAGCGAGCTTATAATAACGGTCTGTTTTTTTGGTACGTGCAGAGCCAAAGATGCTCACCGCGTCCCCGACTTTCGACATTTCATCAAAACCCTCGACAAACTCGGCCATGATCCGAAAAACGCGCCAAGGGTCTTCCATTTTGGTCAATTCATTGTCGAGCTTCTTTCGCTTTTTATTTACCATGTAATCTCCTAAAATTAAATAAACTTGTCATTGCGAGCGAGCCGTCAGGTGAGCGAAGCAATCTCATTTTAAACATCTTCAAATACGGGATTGCTTCGTCGCTCCTGCCTGCCGGCAGGCAGGTCGCTCCTCGCAATAACTGTTACCATCGCAGAGGACTTTGCCACGCTTCTTTCAAATCGTCAATGTGCGCATTGATACAAACTTTTTTGTCTAACCCATAAACTAAAAATTCCGGTGTTTCTTCGACGCGCCCGATACACGAGAAGGGCAATCCTTTTAAAGCTTTTTCAAACTGCTTTTGATTTGAAGGCTCAACCTCGACGACAAAACGGGAATGCGATTCAGAAAACAGAACAAAATCATTCCGAGTAAATTTTGCTTTAAGCGGCACTTGGTCTAACCGCACACTTATGCCAAACCCTCCACTAAAAGCCATTTCCGCCAAAGCTACAGCTAACCCGCCTTCGGAACAATCATGGATAGAAGAAACCAAACCCAACTTGACAGCTTGCGATAAACTTTCAAAAGTTTTTAAAGCCATTTTAAAATTGACTTGCGGGACAGCGTTGCCAACCAAGAGTTGGTTAGCAAAATAAATTGAACCGCCTAATTCCGGCAAAGTTTCTCCGACGATATAAATGCAATTACCCGCCTTTTTAAAATCCATCGTCAGGCAACGGTTGACATCCTCAATTACGCCAATCGCAGAAATCAAAATCGTTCCGGGAATCGCGATCGTTTCCTTACCAACGGCAAATTCATTATACAAACTGTCTTTACCAGAAATAAACGGCGTGCCAAAGGCGACTGAAGCCTCATAACATCCTTGGGCACAGCGCACCAGCGCGCCTAAACGGTCTGGCTTGTCCGGATTGCCCCAGCAAAAATTATCCAAAAGAGCCAGTTGTTTTAAGTCGCCCCCGACGCTGACAATTTGGCGAATCGCCTCGTCAATACATCCGGCTGCCATCCAAAACGGATCAATTTTACCGTAACGAAAATTAACGCCATTAGAAATCGCAATCGCTTTTTTACCGCCTAGCTTCGGGGTGATCACCGCCGCATCGGATGGGCCATCGGTATGTTTGCCGACTAAGGGCTTAATGATGCTGGAGCCCTGCACCTCATGGTCATACTGGCGGATGATCCACTCTTTCGAGCAGACATTCAAATGCGAAAGCGCATCAAAAAGAGATGGATTCAAATCTTTGGGACAAGCGAATTTGGGCTCTGGATGTTTGGGCTTCTGCCATAGCGCTTCTTTAGTAATATCCGGTATCCCCTCGTGCAAAAATGACATCTGCAGATCGCACACAGACACATCATTAAAGAAAAGTTTAAGCCGTTTGTCTTGATCAAACTTTCCGATAACCGTCGCTTCAACATTCTCGTCGCTAAAAATCTTTAAAAGCTTTTCTGCATTTTTCGGCGGCACCGACAGGACCATACGTTCCTGCGACTCAGAAATCCAAATTTCGCTATAGGACAAGCCCTGATATTTGAGCGGGACTTTGTCTAAATAAATGCTGGCCCCCAAATGCTGGGCCATTTCTCCGACAGCACTCGAAAGCCCGCCGGCCCCGCAATCGGTGATGGCCGAATATAACCTCAAATCACGAGCCTTTAAAAGGACATCGAGCACTTTTTTCTCTTGGATAGGATGCCCGATCTGGACGGCACCGGATGAGACGACTTCACTTTCATCGGTTAGCTCGCCGGAGGAAAACGTTGCCCCATGGATCCCGTCGCGGCCTGTTCGCCCGCCGACGACGACCACAAGATCGCCAGCATAAGTTTTCTTTTTTTCCATGCCCTTAGGAATCAGGCCAACCGTCCCGCCAAACACAAGCGGATTGCCCAC
>JAYRHV010000079.1:0-2171 GCA_041907165.1 Candidatus Omnitrophota bacterium
CTTTTTATGCACTGGCATTTTGCCCGTCATCCAATAATATTCGCGCAGGTTCGGGTCAAAACGCTTGTGAAATTGGCCATGAATCGGAATCATGCCCTGACGCGTAGGCAAAATCCCTTTGATTTTGGATTTAGGTAAATTCGGGATATTGACATTCAAAAAAGTTTCGGACGGAAGTTTATGAACAAAAACTTTTTGTGCCAGTTTAGCACCCAGTTTTGCGGCATACGTAAAATCAGGATTATCAAAAGTCGCCAAAGAAATCGCTATAGAAGGAATTCCTAAAAGTGCCCCTTCGCGCGCGCCGGCAACCGTCCCCGAATAAAAAACACTGCAGCCGTCATTATCGCCAAAATTGATCCCCGAGACAACCAAATCGGGCTTGGATTTTAAAATAACATCTACCCCAAACTTGACGCAATCGGCTGGTGTGCCGCTAATGGCATAACCAAAAAACTTTTTGTCGCGCTTGACTTTTTTAAACCAAATCGGATGAGCCAGAGTGATCGCATGACTGACCGCACTGCGTTCGCTGTCGGGAGCAACAACAGTCACATCCGCGACTTTACGCAAAGCTTTTGCAAGCGCGTCAATGCCCGGCGCGTATATCCCATCGTCATTGGTCAACAAAATTTTCATAGGCTAAATATTATACTCCGGGTCCAAAACGACACTGCGCACGAGAAGATCAAAAATTTCAGCAACCGCACTCTCAGGCGGCATATTAGCCGGTAAAATCAAGTCCGCAAGCCCGCGAGAAATTTCATCGTCGCCAACGCCGATAATAAGCGTTTTGTTGGGTTGATTAAGCGATTTTAAAATTTTTAGTTCCGCATCATCCGCGTCCGAAATACTGGTGATCAAAATCAGGCCCGAATCCGTTAGCACATGCGACATTTCACCTAATTCCTGAATGTGAAGAAAACGGTTTAATGTTCTGTCATTGCTCCCTTTTTCGCGGACTGTCGTTTGATTGGGAATCCCTAAAAAGTAAACAAATTTGCCTTGCTCAAAAAGTTTTTCTTCAAGCGCTTTGGCGATCCTCTCCTTGCCGGTCTGCGCTTCGCCGGTAATGACAATCAAAGCCGATTTATGCTGATACTTTTGCGAACGCTTTTCTGGCGTAATTGCGCTTCTTTCCCAAGCGCGTTCGCGGCGCTCAACATACTCATTGACACTCGAGCGGTCTTCAAAAATGGGGGCCAAAATAATCCCCCCGCCTGCAATTTCATAATTATCGACGATAACAAAACGGCCAGTTGCAGAAATGTCGGTCACTTTGTCAAATGCGACCGGCTTTAGCGTTTCTAGGATACACTCCGCAACGTCATGCCGGCTAACCTGCGATTTGCTGGTAATCGAGGAGAGTTCACTGGCATCCAGAACACTAACAACTTCCGACAAAACAACCGGGACCTGTTGGGTCGCGATTTTGAGTTTGTAATTTTTTCCTTTGACAAACGGCTCTTTGCCCATCCAAAAAATATTGGCCTTTAGCTGTGTGCTGACATGCGGCTGAGGTTGTGAGATTTTGCACATAACCTCGCCGGGACGAATATAAATTTGTGTTTCAAGGCAAAATCCCGTGCTTTGCCCGGCAAAAGCACAGCTGGCCTGCGGCGTATGAAATCCTTCAATGCTCTTGATACGGTTTCGTTTATTCGACGGTAAAAAAATGACTTCATCCCCAACTTGGATTGTGCCTGTTTCAACACGACCTGCGACAATACGACGTTCATCGCCCTGTGCGGTAAATTTGTAAATGTCTTGAACAGGAAAACGAAAATCCTGCTCGTCGGCCATGGCCTGTTTTGAAAATCCGTCGAGCGCCTGCAAAATCGACTGGCCCTTATACCACGGCATCTTCTCGGATAGACCGACCATATTATCACCTTCACGGGCGCTGATGGGGATCACATTTTGCGGGACGACATGGATTTCGCTTAAAAAATCTAAATATTCGCTCTTGATCTTTTCAAACACTTTCTCACTGTAGCCGACCAAGTCCATTTTATTGATGCAAATGGTGATATTGCGTATCCCCAAAAAAGACATCATGTAACCGTGGCGTTTGGAATTTTCTTGGATCCCCTCATGCGCGTCAATGACCAGCAAAGCCGCTTCTGCCCGCGCCGCTCCGCTGACCATGTTCTTTAAAAATTCGATATGTC
>JAYRHV010000080.1:0-4365 GCA_041907165.1 Candidatus Omnitrophota bacterium
AATATGTTGTAATGCAAAATTTGTGATAAAATAAATACCCCTAAACAATTTCAACTATTTTTAAACAGGGGGATTCCATGAAAGAACAAACCAAACCAACGAATGCACTTTTGCCGATTGAGATTATTCAAAACAAGATTTATTTGATCCGCGGGCACAAAGTCATGCTTGATAGGGATTTGGCAAATTTGTATGGGGTTACGACGGGAAATCTTAATAAAGCAGTTAAACGTAATGCTGAACGTTTTCCTGAGGATTTTATGTTTCAATTAACAATTCAGGAAGCTAATTCTTCAAGATTCCAAATTGGAAGCTTGAACAGGGGGAAAAATATCAAGTATTTGCCTTTTGTTTTTACAGAACAGGGAGTGGCTATGCTTTCAAGTGTTCTTAAATCAAAGCGAGCGATTGCAGTTAACATTCAGATTATGCGTGTTTTTGTAAAGCTTAAGGAAATTTTAGCTTCGCACAAAGATTTGGTCCGTAAGATAGAGAATATTGAGCGGGATTTTCAGGATAAATTTAAAGACCACGACAAAAAAATTCTTCTTATTTTTGAAGCGATTAAACAACTGCTAACAGAAAAAGAACAAGCCGTTAAAAATAAGGGCCCCATGGGTTTCGTCGTGGAGAAAAAATAAGGACATAATCAAACAAACGAAACTGTTGCCAAAGAAAATTTTTTTGGTATACTAAACCACTATTGCGCTTTAGCTCTTGGAAAAAGTGAAGGAGCTTTTTAAGCGTAAGTCAAAAAGGGCATAGGGCCCATAAAAAATAATTGCAATTCACTTATATTCACTTGTCCTAAGTTTTGGATAATCCTATAAGTGCCAGACAAACAGGAGAAAGTATGCAAGACGAAGTTCTAAAGAAGTTGCTTGAATGCGGTACACATTTCGGTCATCAAACCCGCCGATGGAACCCGAAGATGAAACGTTTTATTTTTGGCGATCGCGACGGGATTTATATCATTGACCTCGAAAAAACCGTCCACCACTTAAATGAAGCCAGAGATTTTGCCCGCGATATCGCGATGAAGGGCGGATCAATTTTATTTGTCGGCACCAAAAAGCAAGCGCAGGATGTTATTAAATCCGAGGCCGAACGCGCTGGCATGCCGTATATTAACAACCGCTGGATGGGCGGACTTTTGACGAATTTTCAGACCGTTCGCAAATCAATTGCAAAAATGATCAAGATCGAAAAAATGATTGAGGACGGTTCGATCAATAATTTGACCAAAAAAGAAGTCGCGCTTTTAACTAAAGAGAAGGACCGTTTGGTCCGTGACTTAGGCGGTATTCGCAACGTTATCGATCAGCCTAAGGCGATTTTTGTTGTTGACTCTAAACGCGAAGAGATCGCTATTAAGGAAGGCAATCGTTTAGGCATTCCGATTATCGGCTTAATTGATACCAATTGCGACCCGGACGTAATCGATTATCCGATCCCCGGTAACGACGATGCGCTCAAATCGATTCGCTATATTATGACCGTCATTACCGACGCGATTATTGAAGGCCGAAAAGAATTTGCTTTGGCTCAGAGCGTGCGCAGTCGAAAAGAAGACACTGCGCAGCCTCAATTAGCTGAGGTTAAAACTGATAATCCCCAAAGCCAAGAAGCCGTGACTGAAAAAGAATAGGATGACAAAATGAATATGACCTCTTCATTAGATGCGATCAAACAATTGCGGGATTTAACCTCCTGCGGAGTGATAGAATGTAAAAACGCCCTTGAAAAAGCGGGCGGCAATATGGACAAGGCCAAAGAAATTTTGCAACAACGCGGCATGGAAATGGCCGCTAAAAAAGGAACACGCGTAGTCAAGGAAGGGCGTATCGAATCTTACGTGCACATGGGCAATAAAATTGCGGTTTTAGTCGAAGTCAACTGCGAGACGGATTTCGTCGGGCGCAACGAAGATTTTATTCGTTTTACCAAAGATGTTGCAATGCACATTGCCGCTATGAGTCCCAAGTATGTCAGCGAAAAAGATGTGCCTGCCGATGTTCTCAGTGGTGTTTCGGACAAAAAAGCGTTTTTGGTTGAGGCTTGCTTACTCAATCAGCCGTTTGTCCGTGAGCCGAGTAAAACAATCGGTGAATATTTAAATTCCATTATTGCGAAAATCGGAGAAAATATTGTCATCGGACGTTTTATCCGATATAAGGTAGGGGAAGTTGAAGCCTAGTCAGCCGGTTTATAAGAGTATCCTTTTGAAATTAAGCGGCGAAGCCATGATGGGTAAGTTTGACCATGGCATTGACGCGGAGATGTGCGCGTCGTTGGCAGGTCAAATCAAAGAAGTTGTCAGCATGGATGTCACTGTTGCGCTGGTTGTTGGCGGAGGCAATATTTTTCGCGGGCAGGTTGCGTCCAAAAGTTTTGGTTTGGACCGCTCGGTTGCCGATTATATGGGAATGCTGGCAACCGTCTTAAACGGTTTGGCGCTTCAAAATGCTCTTGAAAAATTAGGTGTTCCCACACGGGTCATGTCAGCCATCCAGATGCATCAGGTGGCTGAGCCGTATATTCGCCGCCGGGCTATTCGCCATTTGGAAAAAAAACGCGTGGTCATTTTTGTCGCAGGCACGGGAAATCCATTTTTTACGACGGACACCACAGCCGCGCTGCGCGCGGCCGAGATGGAAGCGGATGTTATTATGAAAGCGACAAAGGTCGATGGGATTTATTCGGCTGACCCGATGGTCGATAAGAACGCCAAAAAATTTCCGGAACTGAAGTTTATCGATGTTCTTAAAAAGAAACTTAAGGTAATGGATTTGACCGCAATTAGCATGTGCATGGACAATAATGTGCCGATTGTCGTTTTCGATATCAATAAACCGGGCAATATAAAAAGAGCGGTCTTGGGCGAAAAAATTGGAACGATCGTTCATTAAAGAAGGACTCTCGTATGATCAAAGACATTGTTAAAGAAACAGCCGCAAAAATGCTCAAAGCGCTTGAGTCGGTGCAGCGTGAATTCATGGAAGTCCGCACTGGGCGCGCGCATCCGGGTTTGATCGAAGGGATGCACATCGATTATTATGGCACGCCGACGATGATTAAAACTATCGCGTCGATTTCTATTCCGGATCCTAAGACGATTATTATTCAGCCGTGGGACAGCAATGCGCTTGTCGAAATTGAACGGGCCATTAATACTTCAAAGCTGGGTGTTTCGCCAGTCATCGACGGAAAATTAGTCCGCTTGAATATTCCACCGCTTTCTAAGGAGCGTCGTGAAGAATTGGTCAAAGTGGTACGCGATATGGCTGAACATGGACGGATTTCGCTGCGTACGATTCGTCGGGACGCCAATGAACGGATTAAAAAAGTACAGGCGGAAGGAAAAGTTTCGGAAGATGATTCTTTTCGTGGGCAGGAAGAGATACAAAAGTTGACGGACAAATATATTAAGGACGTCGATCACGTTCTTGAAGAGAAAAATAAAGAATTAGCTGAGTTTAAGTAAAACGATCTTTTAGAAGCTTTTTGACCCACTAGCTCATCAGGTAGAGCACAGCCCTTTTAAGGCTGGTGTGCCGCGTTCGAGTCGCGGGTGGGTCACCAGATTTTATATGGAAGCGGGAATATCCCACGGGCGGCCTCGCGACGGAGGGTTTGGCGCTTCTCCAGCATCTACCCTGCGGGTAAGCTGGACTCCTTCGCTGCGCTTAAGTCGCTCGCACATCGCTTCGCGGTGCTCGGGCGGATGGCGGAACCCCCTACCGGGGGCGAGGCAGTTTGAAACAAGTCTTGATGTTCTAAGAATATGTTGTTTGGTATTGAGATCCACGGGCGGCCTCGTGACGGAGCACTCGGCACTTTCTCGCACGTTGCGTGCTCGGGCGGATGGCGGAATGGTAGACGCGCATGTCTTAGGAACATGTGAGGAGACTCGTGGAGGTTCAAGTCCTCTTCCGCCCATAAATATGTAGTACGATCGGGAGTGGATGTTCTTCCAAATTTGTTCTTTCTGATTTTTCGCGGCGGTAATTCAGTTGGCTAGAATGCCACCTTGCCAAGGTGGATGTCATGGGTTCAAATCCCATCCGCCGCTTATAAATTTTGTTTTATCGCTCTTGTCTTGGTTTTTCAAACTGCAGTTTTCTACGCTTAACGCATTTTTATGTGTGTAGGAGGAAGTTGATGAAGATTAGTGAATTTCTTTGTTCCAAAGCAGTCACATCTGACCTTAAGGCGACGACAAAAAAGGAAGTCATTGAAGAGCTGGTGGATTTGTTAGTCAAGGCGGGGGCAGTTGAGAAAAAGATCAGAAACAAGCTTATCGAAATTTTGATGGCGCGCGAAGCATTAGGGTCTACTGCGATAGGCCAAGGGGTCGCTATTCCT
>JAYRHV010000081.1:0-14675 GCA_041907165.1 Candidatus Omnitrophota bacterium
CAGTTGCGCTCGACGGAGAATATCATTCCCCAAAGAGTCGAAGAGGCCCGCAAGCCTTTGGAAGGGCAGATAGCGCAGTTGCAAGCAAAGCTCAAAGAGGCGCAGAATATTGAACCCAACAAGATAGCCGAAGTTAAGAAACCGCTGGAAGCTAAAATTGTAGAATTAGAAGGTCGATTGAAAAGCGGTCAGGAAAGCGTTCCAGCCCAGATCGCCCAAGCTAAAGCGCCGTTAGAAAATAAAATCAAAGAACTAGAGGCAAGGTTAAAGTCTGCGGCTGACAGTGTCCCGGGACAAATTGCGCAAGTCAAGGAGCCGTTAGCGAAACAAATTGAAAGTTTACAAAATCAGTTGCGCTCGACGGAGAATATCATTCCCCAAAGAGTCGAAGAGGCCCGCAAGCCTTTGGAAGGACAGATAGCGCAGTTGCAAGCAAAGCTCAAAGAGGCGCAGAATATTGAACCCAACAAGATAGCCGAAGTTAAGAAACCGCTGGAATCTAAAATTGTAGAATTAGAAGGTCGATTGAAAAGCGGTCAGGAAAGCGTTCCAGCCCAGATCGCCCAAGCCAAAGCGCCGTTATTAAAACAGATTGAAGCATTGCAGGCGCAGTTACAAAATGCTCAGAACGAAGTTCCTAAGAAAATTGCGCAAGCGCGCGAATCTTTGATGGCGGAAATTGATGATTTAGGATTACGGCTTAAGGCGACCGAAGAAGCCCTGCCATCGAGGATAAATCAAGCAAAGGCGCCTTTGGAGAATCAGATTAAGGATTTGCAAAAACAATTGCGCGATAAAGAGGCTTCATTGACTGTTCAAGTTGCGGCGGCCAGAGCACCTTTACAAAAGCAAATCGAAGATTTTCAGCAGCGCCTTAAAGATTCAGAAGATTCAATGCAAGGCAAGGTTTCACAAGCTCGCAAACCACTGGAAGAAAAGATTAATAGCTTAGAAAATAAACTTAGCGTATCGGCTGTTGAAAAAGCAAATGCTGTTGAAACAGCCCAGCTGCCGCTTTTACAAAAAATCCAATCTCTTGAAAAGCAGATTAAAACAAATGAGGATTTAGCGGCCAATCATTTAGCGCAAACCATCGCATCGCAAAAAGAACAGAGCAACGCTTTGCGAAAAGAACTAGATGCAGCAAAAACAAATACCGATGTGGTTTTAGCCAAAGCAAAAGCAGATTTTGATCTTCAGGCCCGCAAGATTGCTGAGAATGCCAAAAGCAACGAAAAGACTTGGACGGCCAAAATTGAAGAAACAAAAACTTCTTATGAAAATACGCTTAAGCAAATGCAGCAGCAGCTAAGCCAAGCACAGCGGATGGCAGATGAAAAAGTCGCCAAAGCTACAGTAGCATTTAATGAAGACATTAAAAAATTGCAGGCCCAATTATCCGAGAGCCGAAAGTCCGCTCAAGCACAAGTTTCGGCGGCCAAGGCGCCGTTGCAAGAAAAAATCGAAACATTGATTGGCGAGATTAAAAATCTTCGAGAGTCTAGCGCAGCAGAGGTGGCACGCGCTAAAGAGCCGTTGGCAGAAGAGATTAATTCTTTGCAAGGCCAGTTGAAAAAGTTGTCTGATGCCAACGAACAAAAATTAAAAGCCGCTGATCTGGCTGCAAGTCAAAAAATTCAAGAGGTCCGCAAACCATTGGAACAGACGATTAAAGAAATGCAACAAAAGCTTCAAAGTGCGGAAAGTTCTTGGGCCAGCCGTTTGTCGCAAGAACAAAAGACTTGGCAGGAAAAAATTGCAGAAAAACAAGCCCAGATCGATCAACTGCAAAAAGAATCAGCACAAAAAATTGCAGCTGCAACAGCGCCTTTGGAAGAAAAAATCCAAGCCTTTAATCAGGTCAGTGAAAAAACTAATGCTGCCATATCCCAGCGCATTGCTCAGGAGAATAAGTCTAGGGATGAAAAAATCGCTGCGCTGACTAAGGATCTTGAAACACAGCAAGCATTGATCGCAGACAAACAAGCCCGTATGGATGATCTGCGTAAAGAAATTGATAAAGCGACTTTGTCTTTATCAGCAGCGCAGCAGGAAAACATATTTCTTTCCAAAAAGTTAGAAGAAGCACAAAAACGCTCCGCCGCATCATCGGCGAACCCGGCAGCGCAGGAACTTCTTAATAAAAATCGTTATCTGGTTGAGCGTCTTTCCAGTGCGCAGGAGCAGTTAAAGCAGCAAGAAGCACAAATTAATAAATTGTTAGAAGAAGCTGGGGCTTCTGAAAAAGATTATTATGATCTTCTCGATGAAAAAGAAGCGATTGAGAATAAATTGAAAGTTTTATATAAAAAGTATAATATTGCCGAACAAGCGCCGCCAGCGCCGTCGGGCCGTAAGATTGTAGTAAAATAAACATGGGCCCATTTACACTAGAAGATAAATCGTTTATGCGTTTGGCTTTAAAAAAAGCCGCGCAGGGAACCCTTAAGGGCCAAACACCTTTTGGGGCGTGCATCGTCCGGCGGGGTAAAGTGGTCGCGCTATCACACAACCGTGTTTGGCGCGCGACGGATATTACGGCGCACGCCGAGATACAGGCCATACGCAGCGCCTGCCGCAAACTCAATACCGTTTTATTATCGGATTGCGTGATTTATTCGACTTGTGAACCGTGCCCGATGTGTTTTAGCGCATGTCATTGGGCGGGGATCAAAGAAATTTATTTTGGGGCCTATATCCGTGATGCGAAAAACGCTGGGTTTAATGAACTGTGTATTTCCGCCCAAAAAATGAAATCATTCGGCAAAAGTTCCGTTAAGATACGCGCAGGGCTTTTGCGGGAGCAAAATATAGCTTTTCTCAAAAATTGGTCGTCGGGAAAAAATAAGAAGTTATATTAATTTAGTCTCAAATAAATTGAAAATTTTTTGTTTTTTAAAAAAAGAACTTCTGGGCCTTACTCAAATATTTATAATTACCAATATCCACTGTCTATTTAAAAGATTATGAAATCCGCCTCTTTTATTATTAATTTTTTTGCTGTATTTTATTTTGTCTTAGGAGTAACGTGGTTTTTTTGTATACAAGTTCGCTGTGAAGAAATATCGCCAAGGCCGGTTTTTGCCCGTGCCGTGATGTCAGCTTCGTCGGCATCTTCTCTAAAACCTTCGGTGTCTGTTTGCGAGCCAGTAAAATTTCGCTCTTTGCATGCGAAGCCTTATCATGATATGTTCTTTTGGGGGATCGTGATGCTTGAGATATTTGTGGCAATATTTTATATTTTAGCAGGAATTTTTTTGATCAAGCGTTATGTTTTAGCTCGAGTGATTGTTCTGTTAACGTTAAGCTTGGATGTCTTATTAAAAGGTCTCGTCATATTATTTATGAAATTTGGCGCGATCCCTTTAAGTCGGGTAACGCATAATCCAAATCTTTTGCAACTTTACTTTATGCCCAGCGATAGACCGCATAGCTTATTTTCTGCTTTTGTAAGCGGGTTACAAACTTATTTAGCGGGTGGCGCGTTTTATTTTATGGGTGAGCTTTTTTATTTTGGATTTTGTTTTTATTTTTTCTTTAGTCAAAAAACTGTGGATTCTTTAAGGTCGGTCTAAAAACTTTTAAAAAAGGGGCGAGAGTGAAAAGGTTAATTTTTATAGGAGTTTGTGTTCTGTTGGCCGGCTGTGAAAGTGTTCCAACCGCACCGAATGTATCGCCAGAAGTTATGCAGAAACGGTTTTTAACTACAAGCCAATTGCATACAGGTCTAAGTCGTGCGGAGGTTGCTGCGATTTTGGGCAAAGAAGTGGTTGTCGGGTATGCCTTAGCGGATCAGGTAGTAGAACAATACCAGCCGATTACTTCGCCAAATCTTAAGCGTAGCGAAACAATCAAAAAAAATAATAAAAATTACATGGTGGATTATTATTTAGCTGGCATCAAGGTTGCGGATGATAAAATTTCTGACGATGAGCTTTTGCCTTTGGTATTTGAGAATGACCATCTGATCGGTATCGGCTGGGATTATCTAAATCAGCACATCAAGGGGCAATAAAAATTTCATGCCCCGCGAAGAACACTATTTCCCCAGAGGGATTTTTTTATCGCACTACGATGTCGCTCGTCCTGTCGATTGGGCAGAAGAGTTTAAGAATGATTATTCTCTGCATTTGGAGATTGGTTTTGGTTTTGGTGAATTTCTCATTGACCAAGCTCGACGAGAAACATGCGAAAATTTTATTGGAGTCGAGCAGGATTGGGCGCGGATGGCCAGATGCTTAAGCAAGATAGCAGCCCACCAAGAGAGTTTAGGAAATAAAAATTTTGCAGAAAATTTGCGTCTTCTTAGGATCGACGCGACAGTGGCTTTGCAGAGGCTGTTTGCGCCGAGAGTTTTAAGCGCGGTGACTTGCCTTTTTCCGTGTCCGTGGCCCAAAAAGGATCATGTCAAACATCGGTTGTTTTCTTATGATTTTTTGCGTTTGCTCAATAGCCGGCTCAAAGAACAAGCGACGGTTAAGCTGGTGACGGATTGGCAACCGTATTTAGAGTGGATTGTCGGGCAAATGGATCAAACAGGATTTCAGTGGCGTGTACAAGAGATCGCCCCGCAGTTTAATACAAAATTCGAGCGTAAATGGACGCAGGGCGGACAAGATAAATTTTGGCAATTGACATTAACCAAGGCCGAGCATCACGACGAGGCTGTGAGAAAGGATGTGGATTTGCGGGCCCTTTTTGAGCAAGACTTTGACCCGGCACAATTTCATTTTGAAAATCTTATCGGGGAAATTTCCGTGATTTTTAAAGATTTTATTTTTGATTCGAGGCAGAATCTTGGGCTGGTGCGCCTGATCGTCGCCGAACCGTTTTTAACGCAGCATGTTTGGGTCGCTATTATTAAAACGAAAGACCAATGGTGTGTCGCCAAAGCGGATGGACACAACGCCTTGCCAACAGCTGGTGTTGCTTTAGCCATTGAGCGCGTTTGTCAAGCGGTCCGCGAAAGCAGGAATAAGTAAAATGAAAAAATTATTTCAATTATTTTTGGTGGGCATCCTAATGGCGGGTTTGGTTTTTCCGGATTCGGCTTTGGCAAGAAAAAAAAGATACCGCTTTGGGAATATTTCAGCTCGTTCTGCTATTTTTTCGAATGCGACAGCGGTCAAAAGGTATTTTGGCAAAAATGCGGATATGCGCGTTTCGCCGGCAAGTACGACGAAAGTTATGACTGCTTTGTTGGTTTTAGAACATTTGCCGCTGGACAAAGTCCTTAAGGTCAGTCCTCGGGCGGTTTTGGTGCAGCCGACGACGATTAATTTAAAAGTCGGCGAGCAGTTTACGGTGCGCGATCTGCTATTTGCGCTTTTGATGAATTCGGCCAATGACGCGAGTATTGTTTTGGCCGAAGCTGTGGCCGGCTCCGAGGAGGCCTTTGTGGATATGATGAACCGCAGGGCCCAAGAGCTGGGCGCAAAAAATACCAAGTTTGCTAATTCGAATGGGTTGCCGACCCGCAGTGCGCAGTATACCTCAGCGTATGACATGTACATGATCTTTCGAAAAGCTCTTGAGAATGATTTTTTTAAAAAGGCAATTAAACTTCGTTATTATCAGATCGCTTCTGTCGACGGACGGCGGGTGCTTTTAAAAAGCCATAATAAAATTTTGTTAAAAAACTGGAAGCAAAAGATATATGGTAAGACCGGATATACCCGTGCGGCACAAAAGTGTTTTGTCGGGTATTTGATGAAAGGCAATGATATTTGCATCATTGCAGTTTACGGCTGTTATAAACGCTGGGAAGATATCAAATATATTGTGGAGCGCTATGGCGGGATTGATTTGTAGGATTTTTAAGTTGCAAAGATAGTGTAATGTCGTAAAATAAAAGTCAATTTAGCAAATGTCTCAACGAAAGGAACAAAAATGAATAACCGTTTGTTTATTGCCGTAGTTGTTTTGGTTATGGGGTTTTTGGTTTTTGCTTTTTCTCTCGTTCAAAATAATAATAATGCGATCCTTGATCGCGTTGCGATGCAGCAGGAGGCGATATTAAATACCCAGCAAAGGCTGGCTTTACGATCGGATAATAATCGTCCGTCGGTGCAAATTGTTTCACCGCCGGCTACGGTTATGGCACAGGCGCCGGTTGCGGTTGCCGCTGGTTCGACCTCTGAGGTCAGTGCTTTACAAAATCAAATTCAAGCGCTCGAAACGCGGTTAGCTTCACTGGAAACAGATGCCAAACCGATCATCGATCAGGTTAAAGCGCAGAGAGCCCAATATGAACAGCAGCGCAAAGAGATGGAAGAGGCGATGAAAAAAGTTTATGACATCGAGATTGGCAACTCTCCTGTGCGCGGTAAAAAAGATGCCCCTTCGACCTTGGTTGTGTTTACCGATTTTCAATGCCCCTATTGCAGCCGTTTTCACAGCCTTTCGGGGGAACTCTTAAAAGCGTATCCAGACAAAGTAAAATTTGTCCTCAAGAATTATCCTCTGCCTTTTCATCAAGAAGCTAAACCGGCAGCCAAAGCGGTGCTTGCGGCCAAAGAACAAGGCAAATATTGGGAAATGGTTGATGCTATCTTAAAGGACAATACCGCTCTTAACGCGGCCAAATATGAAGAGCTGGCTAAATCTTTAGGGCTTAATGTCGACAGATTTCGTAAAGATCTTAAAGAAAAAGATGCGCAGTTTGAAAAAGTCCTTAGCGATGATATGGCCCTAGCGGCTAAAGTCAATGTCCGAGGGACACCGGCTTTTTATCTAAATGGTCATATGGCCCAGCCGGATATTCAAATGATGAAAAAAACGATTGAAGAGGCTGCAAAGTAAATTTGGATGTTTGTTTTAAAAAAGTAAGGTCATTTTTAAAGCTATCATGTGCAATGTTAGCTTAAAAATGGCCTTATTTTATTCGTAAAGGCCCGGCATTCAAGATCATTTACAAATTAAAGAAAATTTGCTAGGATAGCACCCTTTCGTTTTGATAATATTTATTTTAGAGGAGATAGCGCAATGGCAAGAAAAGGTGGACTTTCATCAAAATTTTATCGTGAAACAGCGGGGATCAAAGTCTCCGGCGGGCAAACAGTCAAAGCCGGTGCGATGCTGACCCGTCAAGGTGATCGCTGGAAGCCGGGGCTTAATGTCGTCGGCCGCATGAGCTTAACAGCCGTCTCTGATGGAGAGGTGTATTTTACGCATAAACGCAATTCGTACGGTTTGCCCATGACGGTCGTCAATGTCCGTCCTGTTGCCGCTAAAAAAGCAGTAGCCAAGAAAAAAGCGTAAGAAAAAATCATGTGCGGGATCACCGGATATGTGGGAGATCGCAATGCCGCTTCGCTTCTCATTGCGGGGCTTGAAAAGCTTGAGTATCGCGGCTATGACTCAAGCGGAATTGGCGTGCTTCCTTGCGACTGTGCGAAGATGTCTATTCTTAAAACTCCCGGCAAAATTAAAATTTTAAAAGATTTGATGGCTGCGCATCCTTTGCCGCCGGCGACTTTAGGGATTGCCCACAGCCGTTGGGCCACGCATGGGGCTCCGACGAAGAATAACGCGCATCCGCATTTTGACTGCACGCAAAAGATTTTGGTCGTCCACAACGGTATTATCGAGAATTACGAAGATCTTAAAAGCCATCTTATCCAAAAAGGCCATCGTTTCCTTTCCCAGACAGACACGGAAGTTGTTTCGCATTTAATCGAAGAAAATTATCAGGGCGATTTTTTAACCGCTGTGCAAAAGACGCTTAAAGAACTTAAGGGTTCTTTTGCGTTAGGCGTTCTTTGTGAGGATTATCCCGACACTTTGATCGCGGCGCGTTTGGGGTCGCCTTTGATCGTCGATGTCGGCAAGGATGAAAATTTTATCGCCTCCGATGTGCCGGCGATTCTCGACCAGACTAAAAAAGTCATTTATCTTAAAGATGGAGAATTGGCTGTTCTTAAAAAAGACAGCATTAGCGTCTATGATTTGGCCGGTGGCAAAGTGCATCCGAAGATTGATACGGTCAAATTTAGCGTCGAGAGCGTGCAGAAACAGGGCTTTAGCCATTTTATGCTCAAGGAAATGCACGAACAGCCGCAGGTTGTTGAGCAGATATTAAAATTGCGCGTCTGCGCCGAAAAAGTCAAATTAGAAGGCCTCAACTTAAGCGACCGGCAGCTGAAGAATATTCACCGGATTTTTATTGTCGGCTGCGGTACGGCCTATCACGCGGGGCTTTTAGGAAAATATTTAGTTGAAAAATTCGCCCGTATTCCCGTCGGCGTTGAGGCAGCCAGCGAATTTCGTTACCGCGAACAGCTGGTTGACAAAAAGACTTTGATTGTGGCCATCAGCCAATCCGGCGAAACAGCAGATACGCTTGCCGCTGTCAAAGAATGCCGGGCCAAGGGGGCGAAAGTTGTTTCGATTTGCAATGTGGTTGGGTCATCGCTGACCCGTGAATCCGACGGAGTTTTGTACACGCACGCAGGTCCCGAAATTGGGGTCGCTTCGACAAAAGCCTACAGCGCACAGTTGACGATGCTTTATCTTCTGGCTTTGAAGTTAGGTGACGTGCATGGCACTTTGTCTTTGGGAGAGCAAAAATCGCTGTTGAGCGAAATTAAAAAAGTGCCTGCGCATTTTCATGAAATATTAAAAGCCAAGGCACAGATTGCTAAAATCGCCAAACCGTATTCGCGTTTTGGGTGCTTTTTGTTTTTGGGACGCAATATCAATTTTCCCTCCGCATTGGAAGGGGCGCTCAAATTAAAAGAAATTTCGTATATCCCCGCTGAAGGATATCCGGCCGGCGAAATGAAGCATGGGCCGATTGCGCTCATCGATGAGTATCGCGCGGTCGTGTGCATCGCGCCTCAAAGCGATATTTATGAAAAGATGATTTCCAACATGCAGGAAATCCGCGCGCGCAAAGGCAAAATTATTGTGATCGCCACGGCCGAAGATGAGGGCATACGCCGCCATGCGGATCACGTCATTTCTATTCCCAAAACCCATGAACTTTTGACGCCGCTTTTGGCTGCTTTGCCTCTGCAGCTGTTGGCGTATTATGTTGCAGTCCATCTAGGCTGCGATGTCGATCAGCCGCGCAATTTGGCCAAATCGGTGACGGTCGAGTAAGATTAATCGTTGAGGCTTTTGGGGGTGACCTTCCGAAGCGAGTTCCGCAGCCCAGTCGCTTACTTGGTAGCCTTTTAAATTTTGAATAAGCGACTGGCGCGAGGACTGTTCGAGCGGCGAAGGTTACCCCCAAAAGCCTCAAGATAAAGGAATATTATGTTGTACATTGTCTCGACTCCTATCGGTAATTTGCAGGACATAACCCTTCGCGCCCTTGAAATTCTTAAGTCCGTCGACATCATCGCCGCAGAAGACACGCGCCACACCAAGATGCTTTTGACGCATTTTCAAATTACAACGGCGTTAACAAGTTACTTTGAGCACAATGAAGTAAAAAAAAGCGAATATCTGCTGGATCTTTTAAAACAAGGTAAAAACATCGCGCTTGTCACCGACGCTGGAACTCCGGGGATAAGCGACCCGGGATATCGGCTGATTAATCTTGCCAAAGAAAACCAAATCCCCCTGACCGTTGTGCCGGGGCCGTGTGCTTTGATCGCCGCTTTGTCGCTCTCGGCAATGCCCACGGACAGTTTTGTTTTTTCTGGATTTTTGCCGGTCAAGTCTGTCAGCCGGCAGAAAAAATTGGCTGAATTTCAGAATGATACGCGCACGATTATTTTTTATGAATCGCCGCACCGGATTTTAAAAACCTTAGAAGACATCGAGAAAGTTTTGCCCGACTGGCAAGTTGTGGCCGCTCGTGAAATCACCAAAAAATTTGAAGAAGTCCGTTCTGGCAGTGCCAAAGAGTTGCGGGAACATTTTTTAAAAATAGCTCCTAAGGGGGAGTTTGTTTTGCTTTTGCATATGCCATTCAAAAAAGATGCTTAGGTTTTGGCGTTGTTGACAGCAAGAAGAGCGCATGCTATAGTTTGACCAATGATTAACCTTTAATTCGGCCCTGCGAGGCCGGCAAGGAAGAGCATGAAAATCGGTGTCACCGTACAAAAAACTACAGAACTCGCGAAACTGTTACCCGTCTTATTACAAGGACGGGTTTTTTGTTGTCTTAATAGTGTTAAGGAGAGTTTTAGATGACCGCCGTCAATAAAGTTTTGGATCAGGAAAACATTCGTCGGGCGATGATGCGCATCGCTCACGAGATTGTCGAAAAAAACAAAGGCACGGACAATTTGTGTTTAGTCGGGATTAGGACACGGGGAGCGATTTTGGCCGAACGCTTAAGCGAGTGCATCAAAGCGATTGAAGACAAAGCTGTGCCCGTCGGTATTTTGGATATTACGCTTTATCGTGATGACTTAAGTCTCGTTGCCCAGCAGCCGGTTGTCCATGAAACGATGATCAATTTTGATGTTAGCGGACAGAAAGTTGTGCTCGTTGACGATGTGCTTTTTACCGGGCGCACGATTCGCGCTGCGCTGGATGCGCTTATCGATTTGGGCCGGCCGGCGACGATACAATTAGCTGTTTTAATCGACCGCGGGCATCGGGAGCTGCCGATTCGGCCGGATTATGTCGGCAAGAATATTCCCACATCCCTAGAGGAAAACGTAAAAGTTGTTTTAAGAGAAAGCGATCAGAAGGACGATGAGGTGATTGTTATTAAAAGGAGTCCCAATGACACAGTGGAAACGGCGTGACCTTTTAGATTTGCAGAATTTGGATAAAGAAGAGATTGAAATGATTTTAGAGACCGCCAAATCTTTTAGGCAGGTCTCAACACGCGATGTCAAAAAGGTTCCGGCTCTGCGCGGCAAGACAGTTGCCCTTTTGTTTTATGAGCCCTCCACGCGCACGCGTGTTTCTTTTGAGTTGGCGGCCAAGCGTTTGTCGGCGGACGTTGTCAATATCGCCTCCGGCTCAAGTTCTTCGTCAAAGGGCGAATCGATTTTGGACACCGCCCTTAATCTTGAAGCGATGAATGTGGACATGGTCGTGGTGCGCCATCAGTCTTCCGGCGTGCCAAACATGTTGTCCCAGCATCTGAAGGCTGCCGTTATTAACGCAGGCGACGGCTGCCGCGAACATCCCACACAGGCGCTTTTGGACATTTTTACCGTCCAAGAAAAATTAGGAAAAATCGCCGGCCTTAATGTCACGATCGTAGGCGACATTTTGCATTCGCGGGTGGCACGGTCAAACATTTGGGGGTTCAAAAAACTTGGCGCTAATGTTACGGTTTGCGGGCCGTCGACCTTGATGCCGCGCTCGATTAAAGAGTTGGGCGTTGAGGTTAGCTATGATTTAGAAGCCTCGATGAAAAAAAGCGATTGCTTGATTGTCCTTCGTCTGCAAAAAGAACGCCAGCAGGACAGCTTTTTGCCGTCGTTGCGCGAGTATGCCAAGCTTTTCGGCGTCAGTCAGTCGAAGTTGGATTGTGCCAGCAAAGATCTTTTGATCATGCACCCGGGGCCGACAAACCGCGGAGTGGAAATCGGCGCAGACGTAGCCGACGGTAAACAGTCGGTCATTCTCGAGCAAGTCACCAATGGGGTGGCGATTCGCATGGCGGTTTTGTATCTTCTTCTGGGAACCA
This sequence comes from Candidatus Omnitrophota bacterium, assembly GCA_041907165.1. GTDB lineage: Bacteria > Omnitrophota > Gorgyraeia > Zapsychrales > JANLHA01 > JADLGJ01. Next base: position 11,603 of record JAYRHV010000081.1, read on the forward strand.
AAGAACAATAAGACAAAGGATTATAAGATGAGTTTATTGATCAAAAATGCAATCATTGTTAACGCGGATAAGTTTCATGCCAAGCCGCAGGACATTCTTTTGGACAAAGGCGAAATTATCAAAATAGCGTCGCAGATCCCCGTGGATTCGCACAAAGTTGTCGATGCAAAAGATAAGCTTGTTTTTCCGGGGTTAATCGATTTGCACGTGCATTTGCGAGAGCCCGGCCGGGAAGACAAGGAAACCGTCGAGACCGGTTGCCGTGCCGCAGCCAAGGGCGGATTTACTTCGATTATGTGCATGCCCAATACAACGCCGGTCATTGATAATGCGATGATTGTCGAGGGGATTATCAAGGAAGCCAAGCGCGTGGGGCTTGTTAATGTTTATCCAGTCGGGGCCATTACCCGGGGACAAAACGGCAAAGAGTTAACCGATATGGCGGAGTTAAGGGATGCCGGTTGCAAGGCGCTGTCCGACGATGGAAAGTGTGTCGAAAGTTCGCAAATCATGCGGCTGGCGCTTGAGTACGCTAAGATGGTCAATCTTCTTTTGATCCAGCATTGTCAGGATCATAGTTTAACCAGCGGCGGGGTCATGAACGAAGGTTATTATTCGATGGTCTTAGGGATCAAAGGCGACCCGGGCATTGCTGAGACGGTGATCGTCGCACGTGATATTGAACTGGCGCATTATTTAAAGACCAAGGTTCACTTAGCGCATATGAGTTTGAAACGCTCGGTTGAGCTTATTCGTTTTGCCAAGTCGCAGGGCATTGCGGTGACCGCCGAGGCTTGTCCGCATCATTTTACTTTGACCGATGAAGCCGTGCAGGGCTTTGATACGTCGACAAAGGTCAACCCGCCGCTTCGCACGGCTGAGGATGTCGCGGCCATTCGCGAAGGGTTAAAAGACGGGACCATCGATTGCATCGTCACCGACCATGCGCCGCACACTAAGGAAGACAAAGAGACAGGTTTTGACACCGCGCCGTTTGGCATGATTGGTTTGGAAACGTCCGTCGGGCTTACGATGACACAGTTGGTGCACAAAAAAGTTTTGACGCTTGAGCAGATGGCGGACCGGATGTCGGCGGCACCGGCCAAAGTTGCGAATTTAGAAAAGAAGGGCAAAATTGTCGAAGGCTTTGATGCGGATATTACGATCATTGATCCCAATAAAGAGTGGGACGTTCGGGTTGAAGATTTTTGGTCAAAGTCTAAGAATTCCCCGTTTATTGGACGAACACTCAAAGGGCGCGTTGAAACAACAATTTGCGGCGGCAAGGTCACTTATCAGGCGTAGTTATTTTGTATTTCCAATTTTGTTTTTCTGTATTATAATCCACGTTCTTGAAAAATTTTAAGGGCCCATAGCTTAATGGATAGAGTATAGGATTCCGGTTCCTGTGGTATGGGTTCAACTCCCATTGGGCCCTTTGATTTCAGAAATACGTATGCAATTAAAGTGGAGTAATTAGACCAATAAAATTCAATCTTGTAAGAAATAGAGCAATAATGGACCATAATTATCATATTTTATGACAAAAAGTGCATCAGAATACACAGACGAATTTTCAAAAAAGAGCCTTAAAAAGGCTTCTGGCTGTCAAAAAGTAACGATTTCGGTGATCGGTGGCCATGATGCTGGTAAAAAAGTTGAACGTTTAGCTTACGAGGTTGGGGCTATTGTAGCCAAAGCCGGTGCGGTTTTAGTGTGCGGCGGACTTAACGGGGTCATGCAAGCCTCTGCCAAAGGATGCAAAGAGGCTGGGGGGCTGACTATTGGGCTTTTGCCCGGACGCAATAAAAGCGATGCTAATCCCTATATTGATATTGCTCTTCCCACAACGATCGGTTTTGCCCGTAACGCGATGGTAGCTGGCAGTGCGGATATCATTGTGGCACTGGCGGGCAGTTTTGGGACGCAATCAGAAATTTGTTATGGCTTAGTTTATAAAAAGCCGGTCATTGATTTGGGCGGCTGGAAAATGCCCGGGATGATCAAGGCCAAGAACATCAAAGAAGCGCAAGCTGTGATTGAGAAGCTCATCAAGCGGATTTCCAAAAATCAGGATTAAGAAAAATTATGAAACCACGACTAAAAATGGATGGTTTTTTGTTGGCCCTGTTGATCATCTGTTCTCTGGGCATTTATTTTTTTCCGTCGATGTTTTTGTATTATCGCCAGTTGGACAATGGCTGTGGTTTTTTGGGAATGCTTTTGATTTTGAAAGGTTCTTTTATCCGCATGTCCGCGCGCGGGCATAAACTTGCCCGTTCGCCGCAAGGCATGGGGTTGGCGCAAGATGGCTTGTATGCCTATACGCGCAACCCGATGTATTTGGGAACTTTTTTGATCGGCTGCGGGTTTGTGTTGATCGCGTGGCCTTGGTGGATGGCGTTTATTTTTGCCGGGCTTTTTTATTTGCGGTTTAGCCCGTTGATCCGTTTTGAACAAAAACATTTGCAAAAACTTTTTGGCCAGTCATATACCGATTATTGCGCCCGCGTTCCCGCATTTTTTCCGTCGGCAGGAGCTTTTTTTGCTATGAACCATCGTGTCGAATGCCCGTGGGATGAGCTTTGGTCAACCAAGGAATCGCGTATTATCTGGGCGCTGCCTTTGATTGCGCTTGTGGCCGAAACACTGCAAGAAATGTGGTTTTATCATGCCGCGCCGAGCGTCAATACTTTTTTACCCTTGGTTTTAGCCGATGCGCTTTTTGCTTTTGTTATCGCTTATGAGTATTTTGGAAAATATGGGAAAAATTCAAAATAAATTTAGCGTTGTCAGCAATGAAAAACTCTGTCCAAAGTTTTTTAGGCTTTGCCTTGAAGCCAAATCTTTGGTTAAAAAAATCAAGCCCGGTCAGTTTATTCATATCCGCGTCAAAGATAGCTTAGAGCCGTTTTTCCGGCGGCCGTTTAGCATTTACCGCGCCCAGAAGCATATCGAGATTTTTTATGAAGCCGTCGGTGTGGGCACAACGATCCTTTCGCAGAAGAAAAAAGGCGATGAGCTTGATGTCTTGGGGCCTTTGGGAAATTCTTTTGCTCTGCCGCCAAAGGGC
>JAYRHV010000082.1:0-6849 GCA_041907165.1 Candidatus Omnitrophota bacterium
ATCAGTTGATCAAAGATGGAGTAGCTGCAGAAGAAAAATTATTGGCACAGCTAATGCAATCGGTTGAGGTTTATCAAGGTGAGGATCTTGGTGAGTTGCCTTCCCAATATATATTGACCTGTGATGATGGGAAGTTAGAGCAGCTTAAGCCGCTTTTGCAGGAAAAGTTAAAATGCAATATCAATGTGATGCCATATTTGGACCATATCTCTGCCCCGCAACCGGTTATGCTTAGATTGGTTTCAGAGTACAATGATGATTCACTTTTAAGCGTTATTGCCAGCGCAACAAAGCTTGATCAATTGCGGCTGGATTTGACTCCCAACGAGATTAGGTCACAGCGGGCCATTGAAGAGAAGGGTAAGCAAATCATATTCTTAGGTGTTTATGGCCTTGTGATTTTAGCTCTTATTTGTGCCATCTTTTTTAGCAAAATTTATTTTAGAGGACTCTATTTAGACAAACTCAAGGCGGATTATGCGCAAAAACACAAAGATGTCACAGCCCTTGATCATATTGCAAAAAAGACTCAAATGATCAAGGATTATGCAATTGACCGATTAGTCCCGTTAGAGGTCATAAATACACTTTATGAGCTTATTCCTGATGAGATGTATTTGCAAAGTATCGAACTTGGCGAAAATGGTGCTATTAATATCCAAGGCACGAGTGAATCGATGTCGCGGGTTTTTGATTTTAATACATCGTTGGTCGCATCGCCATTATTTAAAAATGTTAAGATAAAATCAACAGCCAGCAAGCAGGAGCGGGGCAAGGAGATGGCTACTTTTGAAATTACTTTTCTTCTTATAGGTGCCCCGGATGAAGAAGATCAACAAGGTCAGGGAACAAAGACGGCTGAAAAAGAACAGAAAGCCGAAAAAAAAGCAGGGAAAGAAAAAAAGGAAGAAAAACCAGCAAAGACTAATCCGGAAAAAGTCAAATAAAAATATTAAAGGAGTTCTAAGTGCTGCACGATTTTTATACAAAACTTTCTAATCAGGAAAAATTATTCCTGTATATCACGCTGGGCGTTATCTCTGTCGCTGTTTTTGATTTTCTTTTTCTCCAGCCGGTTATGTCCAAACTGCATGTTTTAGACGTCCAGATCGTGCAAACCAAAGACGATATCAAGAGAGATGTCCGATATCTAGCCTACAAGGACAAGGTCCTTAAAGAAGATGAAGTGTATCGTGTTTTTCAGCCTGACGAACAAAAAACAGAAGAGCAGATTTTTTCTGCATTTTTAAAAACAGTGGAGAACTTTGCAAGTGAAGTAGACGTTACTGCTGGCAAAATTAATCCCGGCGAGGTCGTTCACAAAAAAGGATATGCCCAGTATTTTGCGAATATGGAATGCAGTGGTAAATTTGAAAACATTGTTAAATTGATCCACAAAATTGACACAACAACTAATCTTTTAAAAGTAGTTAAGCTCAACATCGCAGGTAAAAAGTCCAGTGCCGACGAAGTCACTGTCGTCATGAGAATTTCAAAGCTGATCCTTGACGTTAAATCCGATGAGGATAAATCAACCGCAGAAAAACCAACAGACGAATCGGCATCTGGTTTAGCAGGTAGTTTAGGCAGCGCTGCAGAATCTGGGGGTAGTGCATCCTCTGGGAATAACGTTAAATCGGCTAAAGCGGCTGGAGGGTCGGGCGGGGCATCTTCGGCTAGTGGCGGTAAATCTGGTCAGCAGGGAAATGCGGCTAAAGGTAATGGCGAGGCTGGACAAGGTGGCGGGGGATCTGGCAGCGGTGGTGGTGAAGCTGGCAATGCCGTTGGGGGATCTGGCAGCGGTGGTGGTGAAGCTGGCAATACCGTCGGGGGATCTGGCAGCGGCACTGGTGAAAATGCTGGTGGCGGCAATGGGGGATCCCCAGCAAATGGTGCTGGAGCAAACAGTGGTCAAACATCTGGGGGTGGGCAAAATACCGGTGGTTTAGGTTTTGTTGGTAGTCAATCTACAGCAGCAAATTCTTCAGCTAAAAATTCTGTTAGTGGTGGCCAATCTTCAGCAGCTGGGGGTGACCAAAAAATTATTGGCGGGCAAGCAAGTGGTGGTGGGGGCGCTGCTGGGGCTGCTGGTTTAAATTCTAAAAGTGTTGGGAACAGCGCTCGATCTGCCAGTAGCAGTTATGGTGCTGGTGATGGTAATACTGATGGTGAGGATTCTGCGGCTGGAGCATCTGGCGCTGGCGGATCGTCAAAATCCGCAAAAGCAAAAACAGATAATAGAGAAAAACCTAAGGCAGATGATATGGCTAAAGCCAAAAAGAAATCCGATACCCCGCTTAATCAAGTTGCGACCGGTGAACGTGTGCAGGTAAAAAGTCTTGAATCTCTATGGAATGACTTTTGGGGAATCAAGCCTAAAGCTGTAGAAGAAAAGTCTCCTGTCAAAACTCAAGAAAAGAAATTTAATCCCGACGAATATAAAACAGAAGATGAACTTAAACCTAATGTTTTTGAACGCATGCTGGATAAAAAAGAATGATACGAAAAATAAAATTTTATATTGTTTTATGTTTTTCCCTGTCTTTGTTTTTTGTTAGATTTGGTTTTGCCGAGGATACGGCCAGAGAACTCTATGCCAATGGACAGACGGCAGAGGGGCAAGGTGACCTAAATCAAGCGGTTGATGATTATGAAAAAGCTATTGAAAAAGATGCTGATTTTGCTCCGCCGTATAGTGCTCTGGGGACAATTTATTTGGACCGCAATGAAAATCTTGATGACATTGTTTGGCTATTCCAGCAAGCTGCTGACCTAGAACCTCAAAACGCTATGCATTACACGAATATGTGCCGGGCGTATTTTCAGTTTCAAAAACACGATTGGGCTGAAGCGGCGTGTTTAAAAGCTTTATCCATTGACCCGAATGCGATTGGAGCAAAGATGACCTTAGCGTGGGTGTACCTTTTTGGAAAAGCCCAGCCAGCTGATGCTGTCAGATATTTTAAACAGATCATCGAAAAAGTGCCTAATCCAAAAGTTTATTATGGTCTGGGCATGGCCTATGCGCGCAACAGTGAACAGGCGAATGCTTTAGAAATTATTACCAAATTGCGTGGGATGGGCCAAGAGACTCTGGCCAGCCAGCTTGAAAAAATAATGCGTCCCAGCGGGGAATCTGTTACTCTAACACCCAGCATAATGCCTTCAGTCAACGCTGGCCCGTCGGGTATTGTCAAAGCAAAGCCGCGCCCGCCGGGCGTAGATTCGGCCCCATCACAAGCGGGTGTCATGCACATTAAACTTAAAGGGAAACTTTCTTCTGTCGCTGGCCAATCAGTTGAAACAGAAACTCCAGCAGAAAAAGCCAAAAAGTCCGCAGACGAAGACTCTGAACTTGGGGAAGGCCACGAGAGTACGGTCGCTGAGCGTATGGAAAAAGTACGCAAGATGCGCGGCAATAGATCCAGAGGAAAGGTTCGTGGGAATGCAAGTGTTACTGTAACCGGTACTGCACAGACTGTTCCTGTGACAAAATAATCCTAGATTTTGTACTGCAAAATTAAGTTTAAAATTTGTCCCAGTTGATTTTGTAGACTAAGATTTTTGTGCGTTCTGTCGTGTCGCGCTCGTCGATAAAAGGCTCAAAAATAGTTAAGCCTTTCCCGCCGTAATTATAAAGTCTAAACAGCATTGAACGCGCAAGCGCCGAGTCAGCGAGCATACATTTGGGGGTAGACGCATTAGTAAAAATCATTACGGAGTAAGGCAAATTTGCACCTTTGAGCTTTTGTTCCACAACTTGGTTATTGTTTTCATAGATAAGACTGCCCGGGATACCTTTTCCAAATTTAGGCGAATTAATTGTGCAGGTTAAAGTATTAAAATCAACGCGGACATTATTTTCAAAAATAACGACACCATTTTTATTCGATACACTCAGAAGTTCGCTGCTGGTGCGCGGAATCCCACCGGCTAATTTCCATAAGAAAGGAATATAGTCTTTGGAGTCGCGCGTTGGAACGTTTTTGGCAAGGTCAGGATCAGCGTTGATGGCAGCGACTTTTTCAAAGTCCCAATTTCCCACAAAACTAAACTGCAAACTGTTTTCGGCCAAGTCGTTATAAAGCAAAAGATACGACGAGGGGGCTTTAGCGTGCGTCAAGGACAGAAGCTTCTGTGTTTGTTCTTGGCTTAACGTCTTTGAAAGCACATCACGGGCGTGTTCGATATCTAAAGGGACAATTTTTTTGATAAGCGCGACAGCTTCTGCCAGCGAAAATTTTTGTTCCAAAAGAAAATCAGTCGCATCATTGCCGCTATCGTTTAGCATGCGCAAGATCCCGGCGGCAGTGCGTTCGTCGGTGGCAAGAAATACATTGGCCAGCCAATAGCTTTGTGGTTTATTGATCGTCGCTCCGTCGAAAGTGACGCGCCGCTGGGCTATCGCCTTGATAAAATGGCCCGGCGGCCACCAGCTGTTGATAATGCTATCGTTGGGTGTTTCGTTTTTGATTTTGGTTAAGGCGGCGTCCCATGTGGAGTTAAAAATTTTGTTGAGGATTTCGGGGGTCTTTTTTTCGGCAGCAGAAAGAGGGAAAAAAGTCAAAAGCAAAATAATGCCGCTAAAGATCAGGCCTTGTCCAAAAGGGGATTTGTTCATGGCCGGAAAAATTTTTAACAGCTGTGTTCTGGTAAATTCAAAAATCTCTTGGGCGCCGATGGCAAAAGCCAGAGAGAACGGGATAAGGCACAGCGTTGCAAAACGCTGTGCGCCGAAAGACAATTTAACCCCGGCAATCCAGAACAAGAGAAGAAAGATGGTCGTCGTATTTAAGGCATATTCGCGACTGCGAAACATTTTGACCGTCCGCACAAAAAGGCCCAAGATCCCTATCCCAATAAAAAACGGCCCGCCCATCATTTCAAGCCATTGTTCTGTCGTCGGCCGCAAAAGTTCTCCGACGGCGATATAAAGGTCCGGCCAGAGGGATAATTGGGGATTGATAAAATCCTGCAGAGCGCTCCAGCCTTCTTTAAAGAGAATAAAAAAATCTTTAGGCCCAAAAATAAGGCTTACCCCTATGAAAGCGCCGGCGATGATAGTAGAAAAATAAATGAAAAGATTTTTTGTTTGCTGTTTATCTTTGAGCATTAAAAAATTGTAGAGAAGGACAAAAATCCCGCAGGCGACAATGAGACTGGCCAAAAAAACCCAGCCTTGCCAAAACAGAGAATACAGCGCAACTAAAAAGCTTGTCAGCGCTGCAGAATAAAGTGCGGTTTTTGGGCGCTGGATATTTTTAAGGCCATAAAAAAACACAGCTGGGATGAGGAACAAAAAGAAAATATTGGTCGGATCATTTTTGTACCAGCCGAACATACTGCGCCGCAAAAAGACAGGTATGCAAACAAGGTAAAAGGCGCTTAAAAGAGAAATCCACCTGTTGCATTCTAAAATATTTAAGGCCAAAAGAAATATAAATAGTATCAGGACAGTCATAATAAGCGGGGTAAAGCTGACGGCTTGCATCAGCGATGTCCCGGGGATAAAAAAGTTGACGACTTTGTAAACCATAAAACCAATATATGGATGAAGATTCAGCGGCTCCCAGTAGCCATGCGGTGCGTTCATCAGGGGATTAAAATATTTGCTTCCCTTAATTTGACTGCTGATCTTTCCGTTCTTAACGATGTTCTCGGTTAAGTTGTAATAATAGTACGAATCCGCTTCGGGAAGATAGAAGGGATTTTTTCCGGATGGGTCATTGTCCTGAATTTGACGGGCGACACGGTCGATGGTTTTCCGGACTTTGGGGCCTTGTGTGTGCAGGATAAGGTCAAATTGTTTTTTGGCCAGAGTTTGTTTTTCGTGAGGCGATAAAGAGGGATTGGTTTTTTCGACGGCATGGTAGGCGGAATTCTTAATGCTGTTGATGACAGTTAGCGTTGCTTTCTCGCTGTTTTCGTGGGAAACATTATTGCGCAAGCTATAGAGGCGAAGATATATACCCAAGCTACAGCAAAGCGCCCAGATCAAAATAAAAATTGCGATATCTTCTTTGCGTTTATTCATTGGGCCGATTGGTTTCTCTTAAATAAGCGATTAAATAGCGCCGGATTTTGTTAGACGAAACCGCAAAGCTCGCATGGTCACGGCTAAGCATTTTGGCTGTCATAAGCCCGATCAATTCGCCCCGACGGTTAAACAGCGGTCCGCCGCTGTCGCCTTTATAAATATTCATTGAGGTCTCAAAAAAATCGCTTTCATACGCGTTGCTATAAACAGCATTGCGGCTGGAGGCTAATCCTGTGATTTTCCCGCCGCTAATCGCTTGCTTTAAAAGAGGGGAGCTGCCGACGGTAAAAATTTCTTGGGATAACATGATTTGGCTTGAGTCGGCCAAGGCAACGGCCGGCAGGGGGGTGGGCATCTGAATTTTTAAAAGGGCTATATCCAAGTCCGGCGCAAAACGCACAACCTGAGCGCTGTGCCTTTGGCCGTCAAAAAGAAGCACTTCAACTTTTTGCGCGTGGCCGACGACGTGGGCATTGGTCACGATGATTCCGCTGGATTGGATAATAACGCCCGCGCCGGCGCGCTGGTAGGTTGCAAGGGTTGTGCCTCGGTTGAGCACAACGATTTTTCCGGTTTTAGGGTCTTTGAAATACGTGCGCTGTGCAGGTGTGTTGAGTGTCGCGGCAGCGTTGACTGCGTTGACTTCGACAAGAGATGGCTTGATGCGGATCATTTGCTCGATGACCGACGGTTGTTGCGCGTAAAGCGTTTTTGCGCCAGCCATCAAAAAAATAAGAGAGAAAAATAAAATAAAATTTTTCATAAGAATTGAAGACATTCTACCTACTAAATTATGCGAGTGCAAGATTTTA
>JAYRHV010000083.1:0-5324 GCA_041907165.1 Candidatus Omnitrophota bacterium
ACAAAATCCGACACTGGGAAGATACATATAACGGTCGGCCACCATTTGGACCACACGGCCATAATCAAAATTGAGGATAAAAAAGATGGAAAGAAAATACCACAACAGCGCCAATCGCCACCAAGAATTACGGAATTTGAAAAATGAAAAAATAGTTAAGGCCACAATAACCACCGACGATGCGTATTCGAATCGTAAAATCTCGACAGGCAGCGTCGGAATATAGTGCGGGACAAAAAGGATAGGCCAAAAGAATTTTTTTAAATAAAATGCGGCAGCCCAAAAGCGCAGCAAAGCTCCGGGACCCGGATTTTGACCGACGATGCCTGTGTTGATTGCATAGGTAACATAGGCGATGGGAAAAATAAAAAGCGTATAAGGAATTTTGTTCCAGAAATCATCTTTTGTAAATGACCTTTTATAAAACCAATCGCAAACAAACAAAATCAAAGGAAGGCTTAAGGCCATTGGTTTGGCTAAAATACTTAAAAGCCCCAGCCCCAGCGAAAAAGCATAGTCAGACCATTTTTTTAATTTTAAAAATCGCCAATACGTCAAAACCGCCCCGAGATAAAACACACTATAAAGCACATCTTTTCTCTCGGTAGCCCAAGCAACGGATTCAACGTGCATCGGGTGAAGGGCAAAAAGAAAAGCGGCAACTGTTGCAGCAGTCCTCTGTAGCCCTAAATCTATTCCCAGACGAAAAATTAAAAAAATAACCAGCAAGTGCAAAAGAATATTGTCCAAATGGTAAAGAAATGGATTTTTCCCAGCGATCTGATATTCCAAAGCAAACGAAAAAACAGATAAAGGGATATATGTCCGTTGAACTGTTGAGCTAAAGATACGCTTAACATTAAACGAGTAGACCTGAGGGTTGTCGCTGATATGGGCGTTGTCGTCAAGATTAACAAACTGGTGTTGGAGGGATGGCGAATAAATCAAAAAAGTCAAAAAAAGAACCGCCCAAATAATACCTTGTTTAGCATTCATAAAACTTCGCTGTAATTTTTGATTAGACTAATTTCTCGGCTGTCTCATCGGCGCTTATTGCCGGGGAAAAAAAGAAACCTTGGCCTGCATCACAACCGTGTCTTGTCAAGAAGTCCAACTGCGATTTTGACTCAATCCCCTCAGCGGTGACCAGATACCCCAAACTGTGGGCCAAAACAATAATCGCTTTGGCGATCGCAGCCTTGTCCGGATTTTCAATAATGTCATGCGTAAAATTGCGGTCGATTTTCAGTTCATCAATCGGAAAAAGTTTAAGGCTGTTTAATGACGAGTATCCGATCCCAAAGTCATCGATAGAAACTTTAATCCCCAAACTCCTAAACTCATTAAGAACAGTGATGCTCATCGGCACATCGCGCATCGCGATCGATTCGGTGATTTCAACGACCAGCATATGTCCATCGATAGAATTGTCTTTTAAGAAATTCTTGATCCCTGCGATTAAGTCCTTTTGCTCAAATTGTTTGGCCGAAAAATTAACAGCAACCGGGACTACATGACGCCCTTCTTGGCGCCAAGACTTGATCTGTTTGCAAACTGTTTCTAAGACCCATCCACCTAAGGGCAAAATAAGACCGGTCTCTTCGGCTAAGGGAATGAATTCTCCCGGGACTACTTTTCCCCGCTGCGGGTGGTTCCAGCGAACCAAGGCCTCTAAACGGACAATTTTTCTCGTCGCTAAAGAATAAATCGGCTGATAAAAAACAATAAGCTCATTTTTGTCCAGCGCATTACGCAATTGCGTCTCCATCTGCAATGAATCGATAGAATTTTTGTGCATCGTCGAGTCAAAGACCTGATATCGAGCTTTTCCCAAAGCTTTGGCCCGGTACATCGCACTGTCCGTGTCCCGCAAATAATCTGCCGGTTGGGTGCACAAAGGATTACTTAAAGCAATGCCGATACTCGCCGAAATATAAATTTCCTGCCCGTCGAGCAAAAACATTGGCTTAAGCTCATTTAAAATCCGTCCTGCCAGCTCGGTTGCTTCACTGATATCGCGGATCTCATCCATCAAAATAATAAATTCATCTCCTCCCAAACGTGCAACAGTGTCCATCGTGCGCAAACATCCCAGCAAGCGATGGCTGATCGCAATCAAAAGCTCATCGCCTTTGGCGTGGCCTAAGCTGTCATTGACATTTTTAAAACGGTCCAAATCAACAAACAAGACAGCGAATTGATGTTCCGGATGCCTTCGATTGCGCTCAATCAATCGTTCCAAACGGTCTATCAAAAGCGCGCGATTCGGCAGAGAAGTCAACACATCATGAAAAGCCTCATAGACCAGACGCTCTTCCGATTTACGCAGACTCTCTAGCATTTCGTTAAAACTGCGGCTTAGCTGGCCGATTTCATCGTCAGAAAGAATTTCAGCTTTAACGTCAAGGTCGTCTAAACTAACGCGTCGTGTTGTTTCGACCAGACGCTTTATCGGCAAGGTTATCGTGTGCGAAACTAAAGCAGCACTAATCATAATGATCAGTAAAATAAGCAGAGAAATCCCCACCGAGTGGATAAGCACATTTTGCAATTCTTTGGTAAATAGAACGCGAGGGATACGCATTTCTAAAAAAAATAACTCTGCGCCACCTTGGCCGATTTTCATAGGGTGGGTAAATAAATACCACAAGGTCTCATCTTTTTTTGTATTGAAAAATCCACGGGCCGTTTTTGATGCGCTATTTCCGGCAAAAAGCAAACGTTTATTGTCCGCACGATAGACAGAAGCAATCGAAAGCCCGCGGAATCTAATCGTCGAAAGATAACGAAAATAGGGCATTAAATCACAGTGCAAAATAACTTCCCCGGCAAAACTTAGATCTTGCGGGTCACGTTTAGCTACGCCGACTAAAAACGTTGTCCTGCCCTTGTCTTCAAACGGCCCCTCAAACAGCAACTCGCCCGGCGGCATATTCTCGAGACGTTTATATAAAGAATACAAACGCGCATAAAACTCTTGCTGGGGATGGTTGGATAAAGACGTATAATGTTCGATGCGGCGATCTGCCTCGACAATAATATTTTCTTGTCCCTGCCGGTTGATAAATCGGGCAGACAAATATTTGGTGCCGATACTTTTTGTAAAATGCAAAAATAATTCTTCGGCGTTTGACTTAGTCTGGCCAATATCACTTTCGGCAGAAAGCAAAAAATTATCTAAAAGCGGGGTTGTGGTAATCAGCTCCAAATCATTGCTGATCGTCTGGCTGTAAAACTCCTCAAAATATCCGATGGCTTTGGCAAACGAATTGGCGACCTGCCCCTTCATATCTTTTTCAACCCACATCCGCGACGATTGATAGTAACTAAACGCCGTACAAAAAACAGCCACGGCCCCAACGCCTAAAAAGGCGGCAAAAAGTTTTTTAAAAACTGTCAGCTTCATATTCATTTTATTTTTTGTCTGGTCTATTTTTATCTCGCCACGGGTAGCGGTAATCATAGGCTGCCTGCGCAGCGGCTTCAAAGTCGATAAAACCTTTTTCAATATCCATCGCAACCAGACGAACGCGCACCTTTACGCCAACAGCCATACCCGCTTCACCGCGAATGACACGCCCCTCGACGGGAGGATGGAATAATCGGACATAGGTGCCCTTGACCGATGCGCCGGTCACAATGCCTTCAAAAACTTCCCCAATGCGCCCATTGAGCAAAACAGCTGCGGCGACTTTTCGCATAAAGCGTTCTACTTTTTTAGCAGCATGGTCACGTTCTGTACATTTAAAGGCAATGCTTTCTAATTCCCCTTTACCATACGGCGATCGCTCTTTGGCCAATACGGCTTTTAGCAAACGTTGTGTAATAATATCGATGTAGCGACGATTGGGTGCTGTTGAATGCGTATAATCATGCACCGCAAGTCCAAAATGGCCAAAAGCAACACCCCCCGGCTGGGCTAAAACATATTCGCCGGAGCCCAGCAATTTAATAATTGTCAAACACAGGTCCGGAAAACGATCAAGGTCCGCCTTGCGTCGTCGGACTAAAAACCCAGACAAAGCTTTCGCATCCGGCTCCAGCGGCAATGTCTCATTAAAAGATTCGGCAATCTCGCGGATTTGCGGCCAACGCTCGGGGGTACGCACAACACGCTGGATATGCGCTCGTCCATTTTTTGTCAAAAAAGCGACCATGGCTCCATTGGCGGCGATCATAAAATTTTCGATCACATACCGAGCACGGTTTTTTTCAATCAACACCAAATCTTTGACATTGCCATCCTGCATGACTGGACGAGGCTCTATCGTTTCTAGCTCGAGGGCTCCTTGCTCCATGCGAAAATCATGCAGACGTTTAGCCGTTTGATCTTGCAGGCGCAATTGCTCCTCTAGCCCTTGCACGGCGCTGACAGACGCTGGCAATTCTTTCTCTTGGGCGAGCCATGAACCGATTTCTTCATAGACCAATTTTGCCTTGTTGTGAACGACCGCGCGAAAGATTTCCCCCGGCCGGACATCCCCGTCTCGCAGCACAAAAAATTCACTGACAATAGCCAAGCGGTCTTCATGGGGATTAAGCGAAGAAATATCCGTGCACAAACGCTCGGGCAACATCGGAAAAATTTCGACCCCCGTGTAAACAGAGGCCCCGTTGGTGCTGGCATGCCCATCGGTTAAGCTGCCTTTATGAACATAATAATCCACATCCGCAATCGCAACCCAGACCCGGATTTCGCGATTGGGCGCCTGCTGGCAAAATTCAATTTGGTCCAAATCGCGCGAATCGATATTGTCAATCGACGACCACAAAACGTGACGCAAATCCCGGATTGACAAATCACTTTGGTTAAACTCGTATTTAATAAAGAATTGCGTCTCGCGCAATACGCTGGGGGGGAAATTTACCACAAACCCGTAGTTGGACATCACTTGATGGGCAATCGCACTAAGATCAATTGGGGAAGAAGAAGGCATCGGTTTTTATTTTTTTAGCAAAGATTTTTCCCATCCCCACGCGGAAGATATCATTTTTTCCAAGCCGCGTTGTGGCACCCATCCTAAAATCGCTTTGGCTTTTTTAGAATCTGCAATCAGCTTGGGTCCATCACCCGGCCGACGAGGAAAAATTTTAACAACAAAATTCTTACCCGTCACTTTTTGGGCGGCATCAATCACCTCTTTAACTGAAAAACCTTTTTGGCTACCTAAATTAAAAATTTGATTGCGTCCTTTCATCCCTATACACTGCAACGCCAAATAATGGGCCTGACACAAATCGTCGACATGAATATAATCGCGGATACACGTCCCGTCGGGTGTCGGATAATCGTCGCCATAAAGCTGCAGAAATTTCCGCTGACC
>JAYRHV010000084.1:0-3845 GCA_041907165.1 Candidatus Omnitrophota bacterium
GGACCGCGGTTGGAACGGGGATCAATACGCATCCTATGTTTGCCGAAAAATCCGCGCAAAAGATCGCGGAGTTGACTGGCCGCAAGTTTATCACAGCGGCTAATAAATTTGAAGCATTAGCGTCCCACGATACTCTGGTTGAACTTAGTGGAGCTTTGAAAACTTTGGCGGTTGCTTTGTTTAAAATTGCTAATGATATCCGTTGGCTCGGTTCCGGCCCGCGCTCTGGAATAGGGGAGCTTAAACTTCCCGAAAATGAGCCGGGCAGTTCGATTATGCCGGGCAAGGTCAACCCGACGCACTGTGAGGCCATGACGATGGTTTGCGTTCAAGTGATGGGAAATGATGCGGCAATTACGTTTGCCGGTGCCAGCGGTAACTTTGAGCTTAATGTTTATAAGCCTGTTATCATTTATAATATTTTGCAATCGATCCGGCTGTTGGCGGACGCCTGTAACAGTTTCAAAGATCATTGTGTTGTCGGGATAGAGGCGGATGTCAATAGTATTAAAAATCATGTCCAAAATTCGCTGATGCTGGTGACGGCACTTAATCCTCATATTGGTTATGACAAGGCCGCAAAAGTTGCCAAAAAGGCATATACAGAAAAATCGACTTTAAAGCAAGCAATTGTCGCACTGGGCTTTATGTCTGCTGAGGATTTTGATCGCTTTGTGAAACCTGAAGATATGATCAAACCGGGATTGTAGTTGGTTCTGCGCTTTGTCGAAAGCCTTGACGAAAGTGCAAAAAGCATATATCCTTTAAATGTCCCTATTGGATAAACTAAGAAACGAAAGTTGGTTATGGTTAAACAAGTCCTCGAAGATCGTCGTCAAGCTATTCGTGCCCAGCGTATTTTAAGCATTCAATATCGTGTTGTTTCAACCAAATCCCGTAACATCGACAAGCATTGGCATTTGTCAACCACCCATGATATGAGTGCGACGGGCTTGTCGTTTTTGTCGGACATTGTGTATCGTATTGACGATGTCTTAGAACTTCAGGTTGTGATGTCCGGCGTTTTAGACGTATTTAAAGGTTATGGGCAGGTTGTCCGAATTGACAAGCGTGACACAGGTTCATTTTGTTTTGTTGCGATCAAGTTTGTGCAATCGCCTAAGGTCAGGGCGACACGCAAATCAAAAACTCCCGTATTGAAATCCCCAAGACGTTTTAAGAAGTAAAATATAATTTTATTTTCATAAAAAAGGCCTGTACAAAATCGTACAGGCCTTTTTATTAATCCTGATGGGGTTATTTTTCAGACTTAAATTCCGCGACCAAGCCTTGCACACTTTGTTTGGCATCCCCAAAAAGCATGCGTGTATTTTCAAAAGTAAACAGTTCGTTTTCGATGCCCGCAAATCCTGTCGCCATCGAGCGTTTAAGGACAAAAACAGTTTTGGCTTTGTCGGCATTGATAATCGGCATGCCATAAATTGGGCTTGACTTGTCATGCCGGGCGGCTGGATTGACAACGTCGTTAGCGCCAATAATGATTGCCACATCCACCGTGTCCATGAGGGGATTGATCGCGTCCATTTCTAAAAGTTGATCATAGGGGATATTTGCTTCAGCCAGCAAGACATTCATGTGGCCGGGCATACGTCCGGCGACCGGGTGAATCGCGAATTTGACATCGCAGCTGTTTTCTTCGAGCGCTTTGCTTAATTCATGGACGGCATGTTGGGCTTGCGCGACAGCCAAGCCATAGCCGGGAACGATCACAACGGACTTAGCGGCTTCCAAAATTAGAAACGCATCTTCAATTGAAATGGGGTTGACATCTTTTTTTACGCCGCCGGTTGATTTTTTTACAGCCGCGCCAAATCCGCCAAAAAGGACATTCGTTAATGACCTGTTCATCGCTTTGCACATGATAATGCTTAAAATAATACCGTTGGCCCCGACTAAAGAACCGACAACAATCAAAAGTGTATTATGAATAACAAAGCCCGTCGTGCATGCGACCAGCCCCGAATAACTATTGAGGACAGAGATAACCACGGGCATATCCGCTCCGCCTATGGGAATAACCAAAAGAATTCCTAATAATAGTGAAAGTCCAAAGATAACCAAAAAAAGCGGATAATTGAGTGGATTTAAAATAAAGGCAACTGCAGAGCCTAAAACAGCAATTAGTACAAAAATATTTAACCACCGCTGGCCATTAAAAAGGATGGGGCGGCCGGGCAATTTTTCGCTAAGTTTTCCCCACGCGATTATACTTCCGGTAAAAGTAATGCCGCCGATCAGGATAGACAAAAAAAGAGCAACCGTCGTCAAAAGATCCCCGATAGGAGGGTGGATATGGTAGGCTGACCAGTCCACAAAAACGCTGGCCAAGCCTCCACAGCCGTGCAAAAGAGCGACCATCTCAGGCATCTGCGTCATAGCGGCACGCAGCGCGACATACACCCCGGCACTGCTGCCTATGACAATGCCTAAAAGAATCCATTGGAAAGAAATAATTTCTTTGCTCAAGAGTGTCACAACAACAGCCAAAAGCATGCCAGAGGCAGACAATAAGTTTCCCCGGCGGGCAGTGACCGGTGAACCCAAGAATTTTAGACCGAAAGCAAAAAGAATGGAACTGACAATATAAGCGAGATTAATAATATTATCGATACTCATTTAGCGTCCTTTTTCTTAAACATTTTTAACATGCGCTCCGTCACCAGATACCCTCCGACGACGTTAAAACTGGCTAAAGCGACGGCCGCAGTCCCTAAGAAAGTTGTAACCCAGCTGTTAATCCCTAATCCCGCCGCAACCAGTGCTCCGACTAAAGTAATTCCCGAGATCGCATTGGCCTCGGACATCAGCGGCGTATGCAAAAGCGGTGGGACTTTTGTGATCAGGGCAAACCCCAAAAAAATGGATAGGGCCAAAATAAAAAATAAGTAAATAGAGACATCCATCCCGAGCTCCTTATTTTAAGTTTTTAACGGTTTCATTGACGATTTGTCCCTGATGCGTGATCAGGCATCCTTTAAGGATGTCGTCTGCAGGGTTAAGAACAAAAGTTTTTGTCTCTTTATCCCAATAATGCTCGATTAAGTTAACGAGGTTGCTCGAATACATTTGGCTGGCATGGACAGCGACGCGGCCGGGAAGATTCGCGAGCCCTAAAATACGCACACCGTTTATTTCAATTTCTTTGTCTAATTGAGAACCTTCGACATTGCCGCCGCTCTCAACCGCCATATCGACGATAATACTGCCGGGTTTCATTTGGCTGACCATGTCCTTCGTAATAACGACAGGTGCCTTGCGGCCAAAAAGCTGGGCGGTCGTAATCACAATATCAGACTGTGCGCAAACCTTGGCCATCGCTTGACGCTGTTTTTCTAATTGTTCAGCAGTTAACGCTTTGGCATAGCCGTCTTTGGTTTGGCCGGTTTCGCCTAAATCGACTTCCACAAATTTGGCCCCCAACGATTGGACTTGTTCTTTGACAACCGGACGGGTATCAAAAGCCTCCACACGTGCGCCTAATCGTTTGGCGGTCGCAATCGCTTGCAGACCGGCGACACCAGCACCGATAATAAAAACGCGGGCTGGCGTTATTGTTCCGGCAGGCGTCATCATCATGGGAAAAATTTTATTGGTTCGCTCTGCCGCCAAAAGAACGGCAACATAACCGGCTAAATTCGCCTGCGAACTTAATGCGTCCATCTTCTGGGCGATCGTCGAACGGGGAATCATTTCCATACTAATAGCGCTAATACCCTGATCGGCAAAAGCTTTGATCAAATCTTTTTCATTAAACGGGTCAAGAAAACTGATATGAATAGACCCTTTTTTAAGAAGAGAAATTTCTTGTATGTTTGGCTTGCGGA
>JAYRHV010000085.1:0-4247 GCA_041907165.1 Candidatus Omnitrophota bacterium
CTTTGGTATCTTCAACAACAATTCCTTTGGCCTTTAACGCATCGCGCAGCTCGTCGGACTTTTTAAAATCTTTGGCCTTACGCGCTTGTTGGCGCGCATCCAACAAAGCCTGTTCATCAATAGAAAGCTTTAGCTTTGGCTCGCGCAAAAAAAGGCCCAAGACTTCGCGTCCCAAATTCTCAATCGTCTCAACCGCCGTAAAAACCGTATCGGCAAACTGCGCGTTCTTTTCTTGAGTTTCAATAAAACGATTCGTTTGAGCCAAAAAATTAAACAGCGCGGCCAACGCTTTGGGCGTATTAAAATCATCGTCCAAGGCGGCGATAAATTCGGCTGTGTGCTGTTTGACAAAATCCACATCAATCATTTTAGGCGACGGGTATTTTTCCAAAATATGGCTGGCCTTCCAAAACAAAATATCAAAACGCTCCATCGCCTTGTGCGCTTCGATCATCTTTTCTTCTGTAAAGTCAATGCCGCTGGCATACGCCGACATCAAAAAGAAAACTTTCAAATCATCCACCGGATATTTTTTGAGCGCATCCTCGACGGTAATAAAGTTCCCTAAAGACTTGGACATCTTCTGTCCGTTGATCGTTAAAAGCCCGTGGTGAATCCAATATTTTGCAAAAGGTTTTTTGGTATACGCCTCCGATTGAGCAATTTCGTTTTCATGGTGCGGAAAGATCAGGTCCCGCCCGCCGGCGTGAATGTCCAAAGTTTCGCAATTTAAATGCTTTAAGCTCATGCACGAGCACTCGATGTGCCAACCGGGCCGGCCCGCTCCCCAAGGGCTGTCCCACGAGGGCTCACCTTCTTTGGATTTTTTCCACAGGGCAAAATCCAGCGGGTCATCTTTTTTTTCGCCTTTTTCGATACGTACCGCCTCGCGCATATATTCAACACTTTGGCCCGAGAGCTTGCCATACTCGGGAAACTCGCGGACACGAAAATAGACATCCCCCTGCGACTCGTAGGCATACCCATCGTCGATTAAGGTCGAAATATATTTGATCATCTCGGCAATGTTTTCGGTAGCACGCGGCTCGATGTCGGCTTTTTCAACGCCTAAACGCTGCATGTCCGCATAGTAGTCCTTGATGTTTTGTGTTGAAACCTCATCGCTGGTTTTGCCAAGTTCTTGAGCGCGCTTGATAATTTTGTCATCGATGTCCGTGATATTGCGGACAAAATGCACGTCAAAGCCGCGGAATTTTAAATACCGGCGGATGACGTCAAAAATATACAAACTGCGCGCATGGCCCAAATGGCATTTGTCATAAACGGTCACCCCGCAGCTATACATCCGAATCGTCTTGCCGTCTAAGGGGATGAGTTCTTCGAGTTGCTTAGAAAGGGAATTGTAAATTTGTATTGGCATTTTAGTTTCTCAATTTTATGCGGTTGTGTTCTGTGCCATTCGTCGCTCAGACAGTCCTCGCACACGTCGCTTATACTTAATTTAAAAGGCAATCAAGTAAGCGCCGTGGCTGCGGAACTCGCTTTGAATGGCACAGAACACAACCTCTAATAAATTTTTCTTAGATCAATCAAATCATATAATCAATATCGCTGTCTTTTTCTTCTTGAGCGCTGCGCGCAATACCCAGCTTTTCCTCAGCGGCCTTCATCCGCTGGATTAAATCTTTCATGTGCATCATAACCGGATCCTGCACATGCCCATGGTCCATCGCACTATCGATCTTTTTGCCTTCTTGGCGGGTAATGCGCCCCGGCACACCGACGACCGTGGTATTAGGCGGCACATTTTTTAAAACAACCGCATTAGCGCCAACATAAGAATTGGAACCGACCGTGATATTACCCAACACTTTGGCGCCAGCCCCGACGACGATATTGTCGCCTAAGGTCGGATGGCGTTTACCGGTTTCTTTGCCCGTCCCGCCTAACGTCACACCCTGAAACAAGGTGACATTATCTCCGATGATCGCCGTTTCTCCAATCACAA
Organism: Candidatus Omnitrophota bacterium; assembly: GCA_041907165.1. Classification (GTDB taxonomy): domain Bacteria; phylum Omnitrophota; class Gorgyraeia; order Zapsychrales; family JANLHA01; genus JADLGJ01. The sequence goes on from JAYRHV010000085.1 coordinate 1,970, forward strand.
CGCCCATGCCATGGTCGATAAAAAGTCCTCGGCCGATGGTTGCTCCCGGGTGAATTTCAATGCCGCTTAAAAAACGCACCGTCTGTGAAATCGCCCGAGGGAAAAATGGGATTCTTTTCGTCCACAAAAAATGCGAAATTCGATACGCAATAACCGCATGCAAGCCCGGATACAGCAAAAGGACTTCCCAAACATTTTTTGCCGCCGGGTCGCGCTCTTGCGTTGCTTTGATCTCCGCGCTAAAAGCAAAAGCGATAAAGAAAATGACCGCAATCACCGTCGAGATAATCATCAATAGTCCCATCATAATTTCACCTTGACCTTCTTGCCGCCATCGCAAACTGCAAAAAATATTTATTCCATGCCTCTTGCGTCGACGAATATTCATTCTCTCCGGCTAAAAAATCTACTAACGCCTCGCGGACCCGCGCAACTTCTTTAAAACGGCCAACATTTTTACGATCCATGAGCGTCAAATCCAATAATTCTAAAGCCCGTTCAAAGGCCTTTTGACTATACGGCAAATTGCCTTTCATCTTCCAATTCAAAGCCCGTCCCACATCACTGCCGACATTCGCCATTTGTTCAACCAGAGACAATGTAAACCAACGCCCGGCGGCTAATTCTTTATGTTCAAAAGTCACTTATTGATCCTCTTATGGACGACGGCAATAATTTTATGGCGCGTTTTTTCATCTTCAACGCCACGGCTATGATTTCCATGGCTCGGACGCAAATTGATCATCGAATCAAACTCAACATACTGGCTTTCATCGGCACCCGGATAAAGATTAATCCCCCAAAGATCTTTTTGCTCTGACCCATCGTCTAAGAGAAGCGCCTCCAAATCCGAGTGCAAATCGGCATCCAAAGCCACAACCTCACGCTTGATATCAACAACGGCTTTAATCATATTCACAAAAACATGCGCCGCTAATTCTTTTAACTCGATAGCGTTTATCGTACCAGTAATAATTTTCATGAGCCTTTCTTTCTCTTGCGCCTGCGAAGAAGCACCGTCGCATACGCCGCAATGCCCTCTTTGCGGCCGATCGCGCCTAAGCCTTCGGTCGTCGTGGCCTTGATATTCACGCACGCCTCGTCGATTTTAAGCGCCTTGGCAATACGCGCTTTCATCAGCGGCTTGTAGCTTTTTATCTTGGGTTCTTCTGCCAAAATGATTGCATCAACATTTTCGATCATATAATCCGCTTGGCTGACTAAACGATAAACATTTTCTAAAAGCTTAAGGCTTTCAATATTGCGATATTTCTTGTCCGTATTGGGAAAATGCTCGCCGATGTCGCCTTGCCCTAAAGCGCCTAAAAGCGCATCGCAAATCGCGTGCAAAACCACGTCCGCATCCGAATGCCCATCGAGCCCCACGCTGTGCGGGATCTCAACGCCGCCTAAAAAAAGCTTTCGGCCTTTGGTCAATTTATGAATGTCGTATCCAATGCCGGTTTTAAACATATTTTAAAAGTGGCTGGACGTTGGTCGTTAGACGCTGGTTTATTTCCAACATCCAACGTCTAGCGTCTAGCGTCCTTACCCTAATAATGCCTCTGCTATCTTCAAATCTTCCGGAGTCGTCAATTTGATATTGCGATACTCGCCCTCAATCATTTTGACCTTGGCCCCAAAACGTTCGACCAAAAAAGCATCGTCGGTGGCCTCCACATCCAATCCAAAACCCTGTTGGTGGGCCTGCTTTAAAAGTTCATATGCAAAAACCTGCGGCGTCTGCGCTTCCCATAAAATTGTGCGATCCAAAGTCGTATCGATTTCTTTAGCCCGCGGATCGATACGTTTAATCGTCGGCTTTAAAGGGACACCCACGACCACAGCTTTAGTTGCATAACAAGTCTTAATCGCATCCTCAACAACTTTAAGAGAAACCAAAGGCCTTGCCCCATCGTGGATAAGGACAAAATCGATATTAGGATTTAATACTTTCAAGCCATTGCTCACGGATTCATAGCGGCTTTTGCCGCCGGCGACAACTTTGATCGGTTTTTTAAACGTGTACTTTTTAATCACCGCTTCAAAATCAGAAATTCTTTCCGCCGGCGCAACGACGACGACACCGTCCACTAAATCACACTTATCAAAAATCTCCAATGAATAAATAAGCACTTCTTTGTCTTTAAGCAAAAGCAAAGGCTTTGGAACATCTGCCCCAAAACGCGTTCCTGCACCAGCCGCGGGAATAATGACATGCGTTTTCATAAAAACTCACTTTAGCTTAACTAATCAGACAACTTTTGCAAAAATCATC
>JAYRHV010000086.1:0-3407 GCA_041907165.1 Candidatus Omnitrophota bacterium
AACACCTTTGGAAGAAATGGAAGGTTTAACAGTTTCAATAACGCGGCAAACCCCTGCAGGAAGTTCTTGAACCTCTTGAAAATAAATTGCTTTTAAACTGCGGCCATCAATGTAAAGCTCACCCTTAGGATCATGGATTTCGATTTTATATTTTTCAAAGACACTCTGCATTCTGTGCATCTGGTCTAAAAAAATTTGGGCTTCGTTCCTATTTAAACCGGATCGTATCTTTTCAAAACGTTTTTCCAACCGCCAAAATTCAATAGCTATATCAACGGCGAATTCCAAACTTTCTGGTTGGTTTTCATTCATATAATCTTACGTCTAGCAAGCGCACAATACTAGCGTGCGAAACGTTCATTGTAAGAGATAATCCTATCTTGCTGGCGCGTAAATTCGTTTTGATAATCCTTATACATTTGCTTGGCTGCTTCAATGGCCGCATTTTGTTCGCGGACTAGATCGTTATGCTCGCTAACCCAAAAATTATATTCAGGGCTGTCGGGATTCGTGCCGATTTTATTGTCTAAACGGTCAATCGAGGCCTGCCGGACTTCATTTTCACGCCTTCGCATATCTAACTCAGTTTCCATCGCCTTGATCTTTTCTTTATGGGCGTCAATGTCTGCTTTAACTTCGGCAGCTTCACTAAGCAAAGCTTGGTCAGTGCTGGTCACAGGCATTTCAACGGCAACCCCGCTGGGATTTTCCCTCACCGTCGTCGCCTGCGCTTGCGTTGCGACAACCGCAGGAACAACCACTGCCGCAGCAGTGGGCAGTGCCTTAGTCACAACGGACGGTGCTTGAGCTAAAGGACTAGCTTGTGCGCCAGAAACTTTGGGAGAATCCTTGATCGGCTCTTCTGAAGGACTTGAAATTTTTGCCACATCCTTAGGCGGCAGTGCTGGTGTTTTAGACGATAGCTCTATAGCAGTGTGCAGAGAAAAAATTGCAGCGATAATAAGAACACAGCCAACAACCCATGCTAAAACTGGTTTTCGCCGGGATTCTTCAATAACAAAACGTGGACGGCTTTTAAGTTCAAACGCTTTTAACCAATCGTTTTTGACGGATTCTAATTGCTGTTTGAAAGCATCATTTTTTGCTTCAACAGCCCAATCAATCGCTTCCTTGATAATATTTTGGGCATGTTCATACGCCTGATATTTATCATGGACTTCAACAGAAATCAGCTGCAATTCTTTGGCCACCAACTGGCGCAGAAGCGATTGCAACTTGTCTGTCATAAAAACTTCCCCCGTCGAGAAAACAGACTTAACCTGATTAATATATTGCTCTTTAATATTTAAAATTTGATCGACCGGCGCCTTGTCGCCCAGTGTTCCGGTCAAGGGCACGATGAGCTTTGTTGCCTCTTGGCTATAATGCTCAAGGGCATCTTCCATAATTCTTTGAGCATCTTTTTCGCATTCCATTTTTAAAGCATCCGAATACAAATTCTTATACGCTTCATTGATGCTTTCCAAAGCGCCCAAGGCGTCCCCGCTCTTATTTAATTTCCATGAAAGCTGGTGAAACGATTTTGCAAATTTTTCACGGGAGACCACAAAATCTGTCATGCCTTTGCGATCAACGCTTTTACAATCTTCAATAAGCGGCTTGGCACTGTCACGATATTTATAAAATAAACTTTTATAGACAGACCCATCGCCTTTGTCATCGGCGACTTTTTTTTCGCGGACAAATTCATCACAAAGTAAATTGATGCTCTCGATCCGCGAGTTAAGCACTAAGCTCAAACCTGATCTATAAAGGTCCACCGGCATATTCGCATTTTCGAGGATTTCAATATGATTGTCTAACGTCGAAAGGTCTTTATTTCCAAGGGCTTTCGTCATCAGCGAAAAATGAGCGGAGAGTGCATTATTAAGCGCGCTTTCTTTTATTTCATCCATCGAAATATTTTGCACGCGACGATCTCCCATCTGATCAATACGCTTTTTAACGACCTGCCAATATTTTTCATTATTGTGCAAAAAGTTAAAAATACGCAAAGCGATCGCCCAACACTCCTGACTATTAGGAGGATTATCCAAAAGTACAATGGCTTGGTCTTCTTTGGCCATCAGCTCATTGCGTAAAAGAGTCGCTTGAAAAAGGACAAAAAGATTATGTAAAGCTACTAATGCCTCTGGCGTACTTAAAGGTGAGATTTCTTTTTCAAAAAGATTAGCCACATTCAGGCCACTGACCTTAAGCCAAATAGCAAAGGCTTCTTTTATCTGACGATTACTCAACGCTTTAATCGCTTGAGAATCAGGCTCTGACTCTTGCCAAAACCAAGAAAGTTCCTGTTTAATGCGCCGGACAGGGTCTTCAAGCCGCTGCAGGGCGCTGACAATATTTTCTTCACTACGGTCAAGAGCACCTAACCACGGGAAATCATATTCGTAACCACCATCAAAATTGACCGACCTTTTGACCTTAATTTCGTTGGCACGTGCGACAATTTGGTCAGTCGTCGCATTGGTCAAAAGCCCTAAAACTCTAAATGCATTATTTTGATATAGATTCATCTCTTAAAAGTCTCCTGCGGCTATATAAGCCCATTAAACTATATCTATATATTTACCATTTAACACTGAGATATGCAAATATACTTTTTTTGGCCATTTTTAGCCGTAGCGATTGTGTTAAAAGTCAAGCCTAATTAGCAGGCTTGACTTTTAACACAATCGCTACTATTGGCAATAATACAAACTTGCGCAGCGCTCTATTGATAACTTTTCAAAATTTCCTCTATCGTTGTTTTGGCTTTCCAGCTTAAAGCGTTTTGGGCCTTGGTACAAAGTACTTGCGAAAACACCGGGACGCTTTCATCGGCAAAATGAATTTCACTGCTAGATCCGCACATTCCCTTAATCGTTTCAGCCAGTTGATCTAACCGGATATACTCTTGACTCGCAAGATTATACACTCCGGACAAATGTTCTTTTTCAATCACCTTCACAAACGCATCAACCGCGTCCTCAACAGATAACAATTGCAAAACCAACCCGCGTGGAGCAAAAATATCAAGCGGCACACCGGCATAAGCGTTTTTAAAAAGAACCGGAATAACCGCTTTATCGGGTTGTCCCAAACCGACGATATTGACACAGCGAAAAATAATTAAACTGCGTTCATCTAAGCGCTGAAAACAAATCTGCTCAGCAGCCAGTTTGCTTTTTTCGTATTGCTCTAAAGGCAAAACCGGGCAGTCTTCATCAAGAGGCTTTCCTTGCGACAGATACACCTTTGCCGTCGATAAAAAAACAAAATGATCCGTCTTGACGGCCTTTAAAACATTTTCGGTCCCCACAACATTGACCCGATGATACAAATCCGCATCCTGACTTCCCACATGCGTAACATTATGCGCCGCCAAATGAAAAACAAAATCAAAT
>JAYRHV010000087.1:0-1692 GCA_041907165.1 Candidatus Omnitrophota bacterium
CGACGAGCGTTGTAGTTTCGATCAGTGTAAGGTCAACTGTAACCTCATTGCCCAGTTGGACTTTGTATCCAGCTTTTTCTCTTTGTCCGTTGACGAGAACTTGACCGGCGTCGATCAAGCGCTGGGCATACGTTCGGGAAGGGCATTTTGCCCGCGGGAGATTTTCGGTAACAAAAACATCGAGTCTTCGGTCGACGAAAGGTTCACTCACAGAAAGGGTCTGGCGGGCCATGACTTAAACCGCTTTAGGCTTTTGGCGCAAGTATCGCCAAAGATACCAGCCCAAAAAGAAAACGACGATACTGACCAACTGAAAGATGCTTAATCCAACGGCGCTGTTAATGTGATCGCCCCGGAAAAACTCATTGATAAAACGCTCAACCGAAGCCAGCATCATATAGGCTGCAAAAATTTCTCCGCGGATAAGCGATTTTTTTTGCAAAGTTTTGAGAAAAAAGAAAATAGCACCCAGCATGAGCGTATCATACAGTTGGGTGGGCAACAGCCGGCTCTGATGCACAGGAAAATAAATGCCCCACGAGGATTCCTTGCCATAACAACAGCCGTTAAAAAAACACCCGATGCGGCCAATCGCCTGACCCAGCGCCAAATACGGCGCGGAGAGATCGATCATAACCAATAAAGGAAGTTTTTTGCGTCGCACAAAAAATAATCCCGAAAGGCCGCCTAATACCAAACCGCCTTGCCAAGCTAACCCGCCGTTTGTGATCATTATGATTTCTTTTGGATTAGCGACAAAGTCAGAAAAATTAAGAATAATAAAAAAAACCCGCGCCCCGATTATCCCACCGACAATCACCCAAAAGACAAAATCAAAAATTATTTCCTGACTGATGCCAAAGGCTTTTGCATCGTAACTTAAAAGAAAAGAACATACAACAACAGCCAGCGCCAGCATCAGTCCAAAAGAATAGAGGGTAAACGGGCCAAAATGTCCAAGGATAGGGTGCATCGTTATGTTTCCTTAACATTGATTCGCCACAGAAGAAGGCATGCTCCGACGGTGATCGCACTGTCTGCGATATTAAACACCGGCCAAATCCGAAGGTCAATAAAATCAATCACATACCCGTAGAGGATACGGTCGATCAAATTCCCGATCGCCCCGGCAATAATAAGAGAAACGGCCACAACATAAAGGCGGCTTAATTTTTCATTATTATATTTGTAATGATAAAAGTTATAGATGAGCAGCCCAATCATAATAAGCGGGATAATGATAAAAACGATGCCCTGATTTTTAAACATCCCAAACGCGATACCGGTATTGTGCACCAAGGTCATATGAAAAACATTACGCAAGAGGACCCACGACTCCCCCAAAGAAAGGGTGTGGGAAAAAAATATCTTAGACAAGCGATCGACAAAAACGATCAAGGAAACAATAGCTAAGGATAAGAAAATATCAAAAGCGGCATTGGATTCGCTTTTCACTGGCGCACTCTCAAATTATTTTTGAAGGCTATCTTTTTTTGGTTTCAAGCTGTTCTTGACATTTCAAACAAGTCTCGACGTAGGGAATGGCCTTTAAACGTGCCGCCGCAATAGGTTTTTTACACACGGAGCATAGCCCAAATGTTTTGTCCGCAATGCGTTTTAAAGCCGCGTCGATACGATTTAAAAGTTCGCGGTCATTGGAGGCAAGCCCTAGACTAAATTCACGGTCATACA
>JAYRHV010000088.1:0-1963 GCA_041907165.1 Candidatus Omnitrophota bacterium
CCTGCGTCCAGCCAATATTTTCCCTGCTCAAAAAGCTGCCAGCGGTTTTCCCATTCGACGGCGGTAAACGCAAAATCATGTTCATCCGCTTCTTTTTCGGTTTCACCGTAAATTTCCGTAAACCATCGGTCGGTAATTCCATACCCTAAAGCGTATTGATAAGTTTGTTTGTTATTTTTTGTATCACGCTGATCAAAATCAATGCCGCCGCGGGTCTCCACCTCAAATTCGTAACCTTCGACAATCGGCGAATAAACCTTCTTTGTCGCAGCAGCTGGCGTTGAGTTAAGAAAAACCATGTTTGTCCCGACGACAATGACGATAACGCCCTTGCGGGCTAAAGAATACACTTTCTTCATCGGAAAATTATCATAAACTTTTAACAGCACTCCCATCCCGATCAGCGTCAAAACAAAACTCAAAAACTCAATCCCCGAAGGACGGTCCGTATAGCCTATCAAAACATGCATCGTTTTTCCTATAAAACTATCCGCGGAAATAACTCTGGATGTGTCCCAAACCATTGGAATAATCTCTGTTATTTTTCCGGCTGCGGCAAGATAACCAAACGCCTGTGAGACCATTCCCGCAACCAAAAGAATGAGTAGCCAGCTGGTCACCTGAAAAATCTTTTTCGTCGGGACTTTCATCAGGCCATAATAAAGAGTAATCCCAAGAATAATTCCTCCGCAAAGCCCCAGAATCCCGCCAAAAACAAGCCCCGAAATTTTCTCGCCCGTCACAAAAGCGCTGTACGTAAACATGACGATTTCCGCGCCCTCGCGCAAAACAGACAGAGCAACGACTGCGGCCAATGTATAGATCGGCTTGTTTCCTTTAATGACTTCTTGGCCGATATGCTTAAAGCTCTCGGACAATTGCCGGCCATGACGGTTCATCCACACGGTTGTCCACCCGATGAGCATAGCTACAATAAAAAGAATTGAAGCATTAAGCATTTCCTGGCCCATTCCTTCTGCTGCTTGCGAGATCGCATCCGCAAAAAAAGCAATTAACACCGCGCCGGCAATGCCCAACAAAATCCCGATGACGACCCATTGCGTACGTTTCGCCAAACTTTTGGTTGCGGCCAGCAAAATACTCACAATAAGCGCGATTTCAAAAACCTCGCGAAAAATAACTAATGCGATAGAAAACATACATCCTCTCTTTCGATTTAAAAATTTGTTTACTGGACGATGATCTTGCCCTGAGCGCTGGCCGGATGAAATTCTCCAAAAAACTTATACTTCCCAGCTTTCAGCGGGCCGATATAGAGCGTGATTTTTCCGTGCCCAGAGACGACCTTCTCGCGGCGCAAGTCATAACTCTCAAATTCCTCAGCCGTTGCGTCATGATTTTCAATGACAATTTTGATTTTCTGATTCGCCGCAACCACAAGCTCTGCAGGAAAAAACTGATGTTCGCGGATTACAATAAGATGCTCTTGTTGCGCTGCTATGGCTAAACCATCCGCTCCCAGAAAAAAGCCCATGATTGCAATCCATATAAAAAATTCTTTCTTCGCGTATTGCATAGAAACTCCTTTTAAATAAGTCATCAAACGGCGCATATTGTTTTTCTACAATACCAAACCGAATCTTTCTGTCAAGAAATAATTTACAGAGCATCCTCTTTAAAGAATATTTATGACGAAAAAAAATGGACTCCACGGTTAATATTCCATGGAGTCCATTCTTCCATTGCGTTCTTATGCGCCTTGCAATAACTTATTTCGCCAATCCATAACCTTTTACGATCAGCTGCGAAATTCCGCAAATAGGTCGGTCGATAAATATCGCTCGCCCGTGCTGGGGATAATGACGACAATCATCTTGCCCTTATTTTCCGGACGCTTGGCAACTTCCAGGGCCGCATAAACAGCCGCGCCGGATGAAATCCCGCAAAGAATCCCCTCTTCACGGATCAAGCGCCGTGCATACGCAAAAGCCTGATCATTGTC
>JAYRHV010000089.1:0-5551 GCA_041907165.1 Candidatus Omnitrophota bacterium
AGTTTCTGATACGGGTGATGCCCCAGAAATTCAGCGACAGGCAACTGGACATCAGTCATCGGAAAGTATTGTAAAAAATGCCCTCTCGAATCATTTGAGTCGGTTAACTTTAAAAGAAAAAGAAGCCGCAGCAATTAAAAATATTCGCGCAGAGACCGCCAAAGAAAAATTGCGTGTTGTCCAAGAGCTTTCGGATAATCAGGCAAAGAAGATTAAACAGATCCACAGCGCCTATAAGTCAAAGGGCATCGGTAAAAATGAAAGAAGTGTTTTAAAAGATTTAGACGGTGATGGCGTCAAGGAACGGATTTCAGCGTCCGAGAATAAAGCGATAGAAAAAATTGAGAATGCGACACGCAAACAAGAAAAAGTTGCTTTAAGAAATTTAGATAAAAAGGCTAGAGAACAGGAAAAAGCCGTAATAAAGAAATTGCGGTCTGAAAAAGAAAAAGTCCAGAACGACGAATATTCTTGGTCCCCAACTGCGGCCAAAGCCGGAGATGTTGTGGCTGTTGAACACAGCGATTCGGCTAAGAAAGTTCTGACTGAAGAACAAGATGATAATATTGATGAGAATCAAATCCGAATTCCAACAATTAAAGAAGACAAGGTTTCTGTTTGGCAATCTAACATCAAGAAAGCTGCTGTTGTAAAAAACCAGAAGACACCTGCGCATAACGTTAAAGATCTGTCGGTCCCATCAAAAATTTCGCTAGAGGATCAACAAAAAAGTTCTTCGTCTAAAGAAAAGATCGCTTCTGCTATTGAGAGAGATGATGTTTTTTCTGCCAATAAAATTCAAGCTTCGCCAGTCGATAAGAGTAGCGATTCTAATTTGTCCAGCAACACAGACCAACCGTCAGAGACGGCCGAATCCAAAAAGTTAGGTCAGCCGGACACTCAGTTGATTGACGAGCGCAGTCGAATATCGGAAACTTTAGCCCAGCAGGAAAAAGAAATTCATAAAAAATTTGCCGATAAAAAAGCTGCGATGATCGATGAAGTTAATAAATCGTCTTTGACTGATTCGGCAAACCCCCAAGAAGATCAAAGTGTTTTGCGCGAGATTCTTGAGCCTGCCGGTAATAAAGAAGATCAGTCTGCGCAATCTATGTCGGTTTCTGCGCCGATTAAAAATCCAGCCGTCATGGCTATCAAAAAGGAAAATGAGGTTTTAAAAAAGAAATTAGCAGATGTTGTTGGAATGGCCCAACAAGACCAAGAAACGATCAAAGATCTTGAGCAAAACGTTAAACAACAAAATCAAAAAACACAAGTTCTCGAAAATGACCTTATCCAGACTAAAGAAACGTTGGAGTCTAAAAAAGAAGCGTTGAATGAACAAAGTGCAAAATTAAAATCTTTGCAGACGCGCATTGCAGCTTTGGAGACGGATGTAAAATCTAAACAATATGATTTCAAAGATAAACAGCTTGAGTATGAAAAAAAACTACAAGCTATCGAACAGGAATTTGGCAATTATAAAACTCAAAAGGCCAAGAATGAAGAAGAGCTTCAGGAACAATTAAAGATTTTAAAAGAAGCTCTCGCTAAAAAGATTGCCGAATTAAATGAGGCTCAGGAAAAACTTATTTTTACCGAAAACAAACTTGCTAAAAGTGAGGCCGATCGTGCCGCCACACTCAAGCAGTACGATGAACTTAAGAAAACCATGTCGGATCTGGAAGGGAGGTTGACGGATTTACCCAAGGACATTAAGACTGATACGGTGCCATTAGTCAGCGTGGATCCTAAGAATCTGCCTAAGCCAACCAATCAAAATGAATATATGTATCAGCAATGGATAGCCCGTCATGATAAATTGATTACCAAACTTAAGGACAAATTGCTTTGGGCGCGGGAGCAGATGGATTATTTGGGACGCTATGATATAAAGCTCAGTGATCAAAAAATGGCTGCCCTAAAGGAGCAATTGGCGGCAGTTAAAAAGCAACTAAGCAGCGCTGATGCCGCTGGCGGCCAAAAATCTGCGGATTTTGATCTAAGAGAAGAGCGATTAAAGGATGCCCAAGAACGGCTTGAGATCGTCGAAAAGATTTTGCGCGAAAAAGATGAGCAAATACAGGAATTAGAAAAGCAGTTAAATGGAGTTTTGTCCTCGTTCCAATAAACCATGAGTGTCGATAAGAAATCTATTCAGGCAAAGTTAACAGGCTTTCTTACCGGAGAGATTTCTAAATCCGAGATCTATGAGTGGGCTTTATCTGTTGCCGTTTCCAGCGATTATGAAAAATTGCTGAAGGATGATAAACTTATTGAACAAATTTTCCAATTTTTGATCGACATCGAAAAACCAAAACTGACAAGCGTCCCGACAAAAAAAGTTTTGGAATATTTTATCCATTGCCTTGAAGGCAAAAACACTTTTATTGTTGAAGATTTTAACGCCTTGATGGGCGAAAAGAATGCACGCTCTGCTGCGCCTGAAATAAAAAATAAGACGGAAAAAAATGCAAGTCCGTCTTTGCGTTTAGGTTGGTTGGTGACATCAGCAAAAGTTTATGCTTTAATTTTTATCGTAGGCTCAATCCTTTTAAATAGCGCTTGTGTCCTTAAGCCAGACATTTTGGTCAAACCAAATGAAATTGCTCCATCAGCTTTGGAGGTTGGAAAACAATCTTTGCCGCATCTATTTTATGGGGTCTTGATTTTATTGGCCATGTCTGTTAAAGTGCCCCGCATGGTTTTTTTGGGATTTATTCCGGCAGGAATTTGGGGCATGTTTTTTTATTGGTCTTTTGCGTTAAGTTTTGCGATAAAACAAAACTTAGGTTTGCGGAACTTGATGTTGCTTTTGTTGCTTATAGCCATGCCGCCGACCGCAGCTTTTTTTGTTTTACTTAATCAATGGTTTAACCAGTCAAAAATACCTGCGAGGGATCAAGACAATAACCAGTCATAGTTGTGCGCAGAAAAAAAGCGCACTAGGAGAAAATTTATGTTAGCTTTCGCTTTGTTATTTTTAGGAGTTGCTTCGCGTCTGCTCGTCCATCTGCCCAATTTTACGCCTGTTTTGGCTCTGGCCTTGTTTGGCGGCGTTTATCTAAGTCCTCGCCGGGCGATCGTGATGCCGCTTGTGATGATGATGCTCTCGGACCTTGTCATTGGTTTGCATGACACCATTTTTTTTACGTGGGGCAGTGTTTTACTTATTTCGATTCTAGGGTTAATTTTGCGTTCCCGAAAGAGTATTTTAAATGTTGCTTGGATGGCAAGCGTATCAGCGGTTTTATTTTTTGTCATTACAAATCTTGGCGCGTGGCTTATGATGTATCCCAAAACTTTTTTGGGGTTACAACAATGCTTTGTCGCGGCTGTGCCGTTTTTTCGGGACACGCTGTTGAGTACTTTAATCTATAGCGCCATTTTATTCGGCGGCTATGAAATTCTTGCGCAATGGATTATTAAAACCCGTTGGGCCGCAATTTTGAAAGCGGTATAATCCCGTCAACAGAAAACCACGCTTTTAAAGGCGTGGATGAATGGTTTTCTAGACGGGATTTTGCCTAGGCTCAATTTTGTTCTGCTAAATATAGAAATGTGCACGTTTTATCCGTAAGGATGCTCCCGCGTATCATGCGGGTAGAAGGGGAATCCCGTGAAAATCGGGAACGGTCCCGCCACTGTGAATTCTTTAAAAATGCGCTTTAGCGCGTTTTTAAGAAAAGTCAGGTCGCCTAACGAAAGCACTGAAAGCAAATTCTTCTGCGAAGACAGAGAAGGTATGCTTACGCCTTGGGGCTATAGACATAAAGGGTGCAATCCCAATTGATTTGATATCAGTTGGGGTTTTTTATTTTAAGGTCAAAAAATGGAGAGAATATGAAAAAGATTTTGGCAGCAGCTTTCGTAGTTAACTTGGTGGTTTGTCCTTTAGCTTTTGCGAATCTCAGTGTTGATTTAGACACAATTGTCGTGACTCATTCGCGGATCGAACAAAAAGATTATAAAACGACCAGCAATGTGACGGTTATCACTCCAGAGCAAATTCACTCGTCTAATGCCAATAATATTGCGGACCTTTTAAAGTCAGCGCAAGGCATTAATGTTTATGACAATGGCACCAGCAAAACAGCAGTCATTGATATTCGCGGCTTTGGGGACACAGCGGCACGAAATGTTTTAGTTTTGATCAATGGACGCAAGATCAATGCGATTGATATTTCCGGTCCGGATTTAGAGCAGATCCCACTTGGCGCGGTCGAGCGGATCGAAATTATCCGCGGGGCTGGATCTGTGCTTTATGGCGATAATGCCGTCGGAGGGGTTGTTAATATTATTACAAAGGAAGGTAAAGGAAATCTTTCCGGCAAGCTAAGCGGCACTTACGGCAGTTATGGCAGCAGTGCAACCAGCACAGAGCTTTCTGGCAGCACGAAGTTGATATCATACTATTTGTACAGTGCCTATGATGACCAACATGGGTATCGCAAAAATAGCGATGTGTTAAACAAAGATTATAAAACCCGTTTAAGTACTAAGCCTTCCGATTGGCTTAAAGTCGGTTTGGATGCCACGTGGCATGAAGATAATTATGGTTTACCCGGAGGACTCAACGCTGCCCAGCTGGAACAATTCGGCCGTCGGGGGACAAGAAATCCTTCTGATAAGGCCTCGTCGAAAGACCGCGCTATACAAACCACATTTGATGTCACGCCTTTAAATAAAGATCTTGGTTTTTTAGTTTTAGACGCTTCTTACCGCAATAGGGATACTTATGGCGATTTTCAAAGTCAGGGCATTGCCACTAAACGTGATAGCGATACAACGGGTTTTAGCGGAAAATATATTTTTGACAAAATGATCTTTGACCACGAAGTCCATTTTGTCAGTGGTCTGGATTATTACAACACGGACCAAGATATTTTGGGCAGCAGATATAGCAGCGATGATATCACAATTTCAAAAGAAGAATATGGAGTTTATATTTCTAATGAGTTTGAGCTGTGCAACCATCTGTTTCTCAGTGGCGGTACACGCTATCAAAAAGCTTATTACACTTTTGATCAAAGAAATGCGCCTATAAGTTATCAGAAGCAGTCGCCGGCCAAAGAGGTCTCGATGGGCGGGTTAAAATATGAATATGCTAAGGGGTCTAACGTTTTTGTCAATGTAGAGCAGACTTTTCGTTTTTTAGCTACCGATGAATGGTACAGTGTGTATACCGGGCTAAATACAAATCTTAAACAACAATCCGGTGTTCAATATGAAGCTGGAATTAAGCATAATTTTAACGACACAATAATTTTTAATGTGACACCTTATATTATAAAACTTCGAAATGAAATTTATGTCGACCCAACCGCCGGCGGTGGCTTTGGTGACAACAACAATTATGACCATACCAAGAGGCGGGGTATTGAAATAGGCCAGACGACGAATGTATTAAAATTCTTGCCGGAATTGACGCATGTCAATAAGGTCGATTTGACTACGAACTATAATTATCAAGACCCGGAATTTGACGGCGGGGCTTTTGGGGGACATCAGATTCCCATGGTGGCCAAGAATCAGGCGAATGCTGTTTTGG
>JAYRHV010000090.1:0-2896 GCA_041907165.1 Candidatus Omnitrophota bacterium
AAGGCAACGGTTGTGGCAATCACAACAAAGCCGATTTCCTTCATCCCCTTAAACGCCGCTTCTTTAGGTTTTTCGCCCTCTTCAATATGCCGATAAATATTTTCGAGCACAATGATCGAATCATCGACGACAAGCCCGATCGCCAGAACAAAAGCAAGCATACTGACAATATTAATCGAATATCCCAAAATATATAAAACACCAAAAGTTGTAATGACAGAAACCGGAATTGTCAGCGTAGGAATCAAGGTTGAGCGCCCGTCATGCAAGAACAGATAGATCGAAAGCACGACTAAGCCAAAGGCAAGAAACAGCGTTTCCCACACTTCTTTGATCGCGCGGTCAACGTAAATCGATTCATCATAGGGAAACGCAGTCTCAATGCCTTGCGGCAAAGTGGGAACAATTTTAGCCACTTCGGCCTTGACCCGGCGGGTGACGTCAATGGTATTTGCTTTTGATTGACGGACAATGCCAATGCCTAAGGCCGGCTTGGAATTAAAACGGGCAATCGCTTTTTCATCCTCTACGCCGACGGCCGCATACCCGATATCTGACAAACGGACAAAATTGGCCCCGTCTTGTTTGATGACAAGCTTATTGTACTCTTGGGGTGTTTTTAATTCTCCGCGCGTTTCGATGGACAAGACCCTGTTTAAATTCTCGACCAAACCGCTGGGCAATTCCACATTTTGGGTTTTAAGCGCTTTTTCGACGTCGAGAACTGTAATGCCGCGCGCCGCCATCTTTTGACTGTCTAACCACAGGCGTATCGCAAAACGTTTTTCCCCGCCCAAAATTACTGAGCTGACACCGCTTATTGTCT
Source organism: Candidatus Omnitrophota bacterium (assembly GCA_041907165.1). Taxonomy (GTDB): domain Bacteria; phylum Omnitrophota; class Gorgyraeia; order Zapsychrales; family JANLHA01; genus JADLGJ01. The sequence continues at coordinate 827 of JAYRHV010000090.1, forward strand.
GCAGACGGTCTTTAAAAGTATTTTCCGCGATCGTCGTCAGCTCCAGTGTCGAGTAACGGTCGCTAAACAAGGCAATCCACAAAACCGGCTGTGCGTTGGAATCCTGTTTGGCGACAATCGGTTCTTTGATATCTTCGGGTAAGCGCCCTCGCACGCGCGCAACACGGTCGCGCACATCTTGGGCTGCTAAGTCAATGTTGCGCGAAAGATCAAACTCAACGGTAATGGAACTGACTTGCTGACGAGACTCACTGGACAAAATTTTGACGCCCTCAACAGAGGTAATCGATTCTTCCAAAACTTCGGTGACCTGCGTCTCCACGACATTGGCGTTGGCCCCCGGATAAACGGTCGTAACATTGACAATCGGCGGGTCGATATCAGGCAGCTCGCGCACAGGCAGACGGGAAATCCCGATGACGCCAAACAAAATAAGCCCCAAGCTCATCATCGTGGCCAAAACCGGACGTCTAATACTGATATCAGAAAGTTTCATTTGATAGAATTTGTTTCGCTTTTTTCTTCAGTCATTTTAACCAAAGACCCGGGGCCGATTTTTTGATACCCTTCGACAATCACATTCTCTGCCGCGGTTAGGCCTTCTAAAATTTCGGCTTTCCCCACCATGCGCAGGCCGACTTTCACTTTTTTCATTTGCGCCTTATTCTCCCTGTCGACGGCAAAAACAAAAACATCGTCGTTTTTCATAATCAGCGCCGTCTCCGGCACGACCAAAGCTTGTTGGCGGATACTGACTATCAGGTTAAGATTAGCAAACATCCCGCGCACCAATTTACCGTCGGGATTAGGGATTTTGGCCTTGACTAAAGCGGTACGGTTTAATTCGTCGACTTGCGGATCAATAAAGTAAACTTCGCCTTTAAAAATTTCATCCGGGTAAGCAGCAACTGTCACTTCAATGCTCTGAGCTTCTTTGAGTTGTCCTAAAAAACGCTCGGGGATATGAAATTCGGCTTTCATCGGATCTTGCTTTATCAGCGTCGTAAGCAAAGTGCCCTGATTGACAAACTGCCCGATACTCACCTTGCGGTCGCCTGTCACACCGTCAAAACTTGCGGTAATCTGTGTTTCTTTAAGCTGCGCTTTCATCAGGTCAACCTGCGCCTTGCGAGCTTCTAGATCAGAACTGGCCTGATCAAATTCCTGTTGTGAGATAGCGCCTGCCTTAATTAGAGTAGAGAGCCTATCAAATGTTGTCTGGGCCAACCCTAAATTCGCTTGCGCCTGCGCCAAAGACGCTTTGAGCTTGCCGGCATCGATGACAAACAACACCTGCCCTTGTTTGACGACTTGACCTTCCGCAAAACCGATCTGTTCAATGACGCCGGCAATTTGATTTTTGATCTCAATTGACTCATCAGCCTGCAAATTGCCGACCAGAGAAATTTTTTCCTCAATTTTTTGCGCCTTGACCGGTTCTGCAACAACGCTAGTTGCAAAACCGCCCATAGCCCCGGCGCCTTTTTTAGCCCCGCAGCCCAAAGCCGTGGTCATAAAAACACACCCAGCCAAAATAAAAATACAATTTTTAAAACGCATAAACATTCCTTATGTTAAAACCACCATACGTCATAAATTGAAAAATTATCTTATCACATTTTTTCAAAAAGGGAGGATTGAACTTTTTTCTTGGATGGCAGGGGCTATTCCAACTTAATTCAAACTGCTGACCTGCATTTTGTTTTCTTTTTCTTTGCTACCGATAAACAGCGGCAAGTTGGTGGGAACAATCTGTAAAATGACCGGTGAGAAGCCGTCGATCTGAATATTCTGTAGCTGCGTCGGGTCAAAAGGCATATTGAACTTAATTTCTTCGCCGCTGACTTGCAAATCCAAAACCTTTTGGTTCATGTCAATCCCGCCGAGATTCTTGGACTTGTTTGCTTGTACAGCCGTCGGTGTGGAGGCAACCTGCGGCTCTTGAGTCAATGAACTGCTGGCGGCTTTTGCTTCATCACCTTTATCTTTATCCTGCAACTTTTCATTTTCTCTCGCCATTTCTCGCGGCGGACTGTCGATATTGATCGGCCAATCCTGCATTTCGAGAAA
>JAYRHV010000091.1:0-2330 GCA_041907165.1 Candidatus Omnitrophota bacterium
ATCGTCATCGTTTTGGGAGACTCGTGAGCGTGCATATCGCTGCGTGGTTTTCCGAATAAGACCAAAAAGATCAAACGAAACATATAAAATGAAGTTAAAAGGCTCACGGCCAAAGTTACGCCAAAAAATATAGTGTTGCCGCTTTTTAAAGCCTCAGTCAAAATTTCATCTTTAGACCAAAAACCGGACAAAGGTGGAACACCAGCGATGGCCAATCCCCCGATTAAAAATGTCCAAGCAGTAATCGGCATTTTGGCCAAAAGCCCACCCATTTTTTGAATATCCTGCGTATGCACGCTATGAATGATACTTCCCGCGCACAAAAAAAGCAGCGCTTTAAAAAAAGCGTGCGTCATCAAATGAAAAGTCCCTGCCGAAAACCCGCCGACCCCTAAAGCGAGCATCATCAATCCCAACTGACTGATTGTCGAATACGCCAAAATTCTTTTAATGTCATTATTAACCAGCGCCATTGAAGCGGCCAACAAAGCCGAAATGCCCCCAATGACAGCTACGGTCAACAGCGCTATCGGATGACTGACAAAAAGAACATACGTGCGCGCCACCAGATAAACACCGGCGACAACCATCGTTGCCGCGTGAATGAGAGCCGAGACAGCTGTCGGGCCTTCCATAGCGTCGGGAAGCCAAACATGCAAAGGAAATTGCGCGGACTTTCCAACAGCTCCGCTAAAGATCAAAAGGGCCACGGCCGTCAACAAAAAATCGTTTCCTGTCAAATGCCCTAAATCCCGAAAATAAATCGTGCCCGTTGTAAAGAACAAAAGGAAAATACCCAAAAGCAGACCCGTATCGCCTATACGCGTTGTGACAAAAGCCTTGAGTCCCGCCTTGGCCGCGCTGGCGCGCTCAAACCAAAACGAGATCAAAAGATACGAACACAAGCCCACGCCTTCCCAAAAAATATAAAGCATCAAAAGATTATCCGCCATAACCAGCCCAAGCATGCAACTCATAAAAAGCGACATATAGGCAAAATACCGAGAATATCGTCTGTCGCCTGCCATATATCCAATCGAATAAATTTGGATCAGCGTACCAATAAAGGTCACGACCAAAAGCATCATCACTGTCAACGAATCGATGATAATCCCAAAGTTCAAAGGCTGGCCATTTAACACAAGCCATGTCCCCAGAGAAACAGACTTCGCAGCAGGATTTAAAAAAGCAGCTAGCGCAAAACAACACGCAACGGCCGAGGCAAAAATAGAGATAAACGCACTTATCGCTTTGAGTCGGCGCCCGAAGAAAATATTGACGCAAAAAGCCAAAAACGGAAATACTGGAATAAGATAAAGAAAATTTACCATTTGAGTAGATTAAATTTTTCTAAAAACACGGCGTTAAGTTTTCGATAAACAGCGATTATAAGGACAAGCCCCACAACGCTTGCCGCCGCTGCGATGGCAATGACAAATAAAGCAAAAACCTGCCCCAAACCATCGGAGGAGCCCAAAAATTTATTAAAGGCAATCAAATTAATGTTGGCCCCATTTAAAATCAGTTCAATGGACATAAGGACCCCTACCGCATTGCGGCGTGTCAAAACGCCAAAAATCCCAATCGAAAAAAGGATGGCACCTAAAATCAAAAAATGGCTTAATGGGATCATGACTTTTTTACCTTTGCAATCACAATAGCGCCGACCAGCGCAGCCAAAAGAATCACTGAAATAAATTCAAACGGCAGTGCATAAACGCTGACTAAAGACTCCCCTAACTCTTTTAACGACAAAGCCGGCATATTCGTGTGATTATTAGGCCACGGATAAGAAAGTATGCCTGCGATAAGCAAAATCAAAAAGCCAAGCGCGGCAACCGTTGAAGAAAGCACCTGCTCATTGGTTTGCCTAATTGAGGCATCTTCAATCTTTGCCGTCAACATAATGGCAAACACAAAAAGAATAATAATAGCTCCGACGTAAACGAGCACTTGAGCAATCGCCAAAAATTCCGCCTCCAGATAGAAATAAATCCCCGCCACACTTAAGAGTGTCAGAGCCAAAGCGATGGCCCCGTGAAAGATATTTTTTGTTAACACCGTGCACAGTGCAAAAGCGACTGTCAAAACTGCAACAAAATAAAAAATACCATTATAAATCATGGACTCACCGTTGGTTTATCAGCCAAAGGCTTAGGGGGTTCTTTGGGAAAAATTGTCTCTTCTGCTTTCGGGAAACCTTTGTATTTGTTTGCATCCATCAGGTCAATTTTTAATTCCCCATGCGTGTAGGTGGCCACCTCATACATTTTGTTCAAATAAATCGCGTCAGTCGGACAAATCTCTTCACACAGCCCGCAAAAACAGCA
>JAYRHV010000092.1:0-1662 GCA_041907165.1 Candidatus Omnitrophota bacterium
TGTCCTTTTTTGTTTTCTTGTTCGACGCCGTATCAATTGCAAAAGACGATTGAATTTTTAGCCCGTGAGCAGATTCAATATATTTTAATCGGCAGCGGGTCAAATCTGGTCATATCTGACTATGGTTTAGAATGCGCCGTTGTCCGCTATGTTAGCGATAAAGCTTTTATCAGCCATAATGAGAGTGAAATCACTGTTTCGGGAAGTACGCTTTTAGATCAACTTGCTCTTTACGCTGCTCAAAACGGACTTTCGGGCATTAATTTTACCAGCGGTATTCCGGGCACCGTCGGCGGCGCTATTGTCGGCAATGCCGGCGCATTTGGTAAACAAGTCGGCGATGTCCTTAAAAGCGCCACGCTGCTTTCAGCTAATGCAAAAGAATTTATGCGCATGGGAAAGGACCTTGGGTTTGTGTATCGCAGCAGTTGTTTGAAAGAAACAGGCGACATTGTCGTGTCTGCTGTTTTTTCTTTAAAGAAAGACGACGCGAAGATCCTTCTTAAAGAAAGAGAAGAAATTCTAAATATCCGTTGGGAAAAACATCCTGACCTAAAAGTTTACCCATGCGCTGGCAGTTTTTTTCGTAACATTGAACCGACCTCCAAAGCAGAAAGACGGCAAGCAACCGGATGGTTTTTGGAACAAGCTGGTGGCAAGCAACTATCTGTCGGAGCAGCTAAGATATTTCCTAAGCACGCTAATATTATTGTCAAAACTCCCGGCTGTAGCGCCCAAAATGTTTATGAGCTTTCGCAAAAAATGGCGCAACTTGTCAAAGAGAAATACGGCATGGATATTGTGCGGGAAGTGCGTTTTGTCGGAAAGTTTGACGGTGTTTCTTTAAATTCTAAAGATGTGATTTGGTAATAGTCGCGTGTATTATTCTTAATAGTAGGGAACGGTTTTAAACCGTTCCCTACAGAACAGAAAAAATGATTTCAAATCGTTCCCGACCGCTATCCACCGATTTGATACATTTCTACTTTAGGTGTTTTGATTTTTAAATCTGTAAAAAGATACCGATTCTCTGAATATTTGTCACTGCGCTTCTGCCAAACTTTGGTGATGATATTGATGAGTTCTTGGTCGGTTGCGCCAGCACGAAGCGGGGTGCCTAAATCGGTCGCGTGTGTAGCAAAAAGACAGGTAAAAAGTTTGCCATCGGTCGATAAACGAAGACGCGTGCAACTGCCACAAAACGGTTGACTGACCGATGAAATAAACCCGATCTCGCCTTTGCCGTCTTTAAATTGATAGCGTTCTGCCACCTCTCCGTAATAATTAGGGATTAAAGCCATCAGCGGATAAGAATCGGATATAAGTTTAAAAATATTTTTGCTTGGGACCACAGCACTGGATTGCCAGTGATTGCAGTTTCCCACGTCCATATACTCGATAAAACGTAAAATATGACCGTTTTGGCGTGAATATTCGACGAGATTGAGAATGCTTTTATCGTTGATGCCTTTTTGAATAACGGCATTGATTTTAATATTTTCAAAACCAACTTTTTTTGCTTTTTCAATCCCTTCAAGGACCTGTTGCAAAGAGCCTCGTCCGCCGTTTAACTTTTGAAAAATTTTTTCGTCCAAAGTATCAAGGCTGACTGTCAATCGTAGAAGTCCGGCATGATAAAGCTCTTGCGCTTGTTCTGCTAAA
>JAYRHV010000093.1:0-1598 GCA_041907165.1 Candidatus Omnitrophota bacterium
CGTATTTTTGCAGAGCTTGATATTTTTCTTCAGCGTTGGCGTCGGTGACATTTTGACCGCCGCGAATATTTTTGAGGATTTTTAAAAGGCTTTCTTCGTCGATGCCGTGGCGGTGTAACTCTTTGCTGAGGGTTGTTTCACGGTCACGAAACAGAGCCAATAAAATATGCTCTTGGGATGTAAACTCATCTTTCATTTGAGCAGCGATTTTTTGCGAATCTGTCAAAATCTTATTTAAGCGATTAGACATAAACGGCGCTTGGCCCTCGACCTGCGGCAGCTTGCGAAGCTCGAGATTTAATATATTCAAAAGCGATTTTGCAGAAATCCCGACTTGCTCTAAAATCGGGACAACCAGACCCTGCTCATCTTGCAACAAAGCACAAGACAGATGCACGCTGTCAATTTGCTGATGGTTGTGTTGTTGCGCAATCTGCAAAGCCGCTTGTATCGCCTCTTGGCTTTTGACCGTAAATTTATCAAACTGCATAAAATCCTCCCTTTAAGCTTTAAAACTAAATTTTTGCAATAACCCTGCAAATTTTTTGGGCAATGAAGCCGACAAACGCACCGCATCAGGGTCATAGGCAATCGCATAAACATGCCCTTCTTTATGCGCGAGGTTGACTAAATCCATCCGATCTAAAGGCAGCGCTACCTCGATTGTTTCCAACAGAGAAGATAATTGCTGCGTAATCTCGGCTATAAGCCCTTGAATATTTTCGCCGCTTAATGCCGAAATTGCAACCGGATTTTTAAAGGCCTGTTTAATCTCAGACACGACACTTTTGTCAGCCAAACGGTCAATTTTATTTAAAACTGTAATCATCGGCTTGTCGTGCGCATCAAGCTCACGCAAAACTGAAACAACTGAATCATGCAAGTTCCTAAACTTTGGATGACTGACATCTAAAACGTGGATAAGCAAATCTGCTGACGCGGTTTCTTCCAGTGTCGCTTTAAATGATTCGATCAAATGATGCGGCAATTCATGCAAAAACCCGACGGTGTCTGACAAAACAATCTTTTGATGATTCGGCAACATAAACTGGCGCGATAAAGAATCTAGTGTTGTAAAAAGCCCGTCATGCGTTATCTGTCCAGCCTGCGTTAAGGTATTAAGAAGTGTTGACTTGCCCGCATTAGTGTACCCGACGAGCGAAACAAGCGGCACCCCGTCGTCTTGGCGTTTTTTGCGACGCAGCAAACGCTCGGCGCTGACGTCTTTTAAATCATTCTTAAGCCGGTCGACGCGTTCGCGGATTTTGCGGCGGTCCATTTCCAGCTTCGTCTCCCCCGGCCCCATGGTCCCTATGCCGCCGCCTAAACGGGACATTTCAACTCCCTGTCCGACTAAACGCGGCAAAAGATACTCCAGCTGGGCCAACTCAACTTGCATTTTGCCCTCTTGGCTTTTAGCCCGTCGGGCAAAAATATCTAAAATCAACTGAGTGCGGTCAATAACCTTTTTGCCAATGGCCTCTTCAAGGTTGCGCTGTTGATTGCCTTTTAAATCATGGTTAATAATGACCGTATTGATATCGTGGGCCACGCAAAGTTCGGTAATTTCTTTGACCTTGCCTTCGCCTAAAAACAAA
>JAYRHV010000094.1:0-1838 GCA_041907165.1 Candidatus Omnitrophota bacterium
CTAAATCTTGCCTTAGAGCAGTTCATCGGGTCTTTTTGTTTTTAAAATGTTATACTTTTAAGAGCCAATTGTTTATTAAAAGGACTTCCATAATATGAAGAATCGATCAAACGGTTTTACTTTACTCGAGATTGTTGTGACGACTGTTATTATCGGTGTGATTGCCTCTCTTGCGTTAGTGAATTATGGCACGGTCATAGAAAAGCAGAGATCCAAAGAGGGCGAGCAAATATTGCAGGCTATTTTTGCTAATGTGTTAAGAGTAAAAGTTGAAACTGGTTATATTGGAAATGTCATTTCGGGTGGCGTTGATCCCTTCGTCGTCAGTATGCAGCCGACACAAAACTTTCAGCCGGTCAGCGTAACGAACAATTTACTTACGACAGGCGACCTCACCTATTCTATCACCCGCAATGCTCCTGTTTCATATACGTTAAAGATGATTATCGCAGGTACAACCACTACTCCCGTTATAACTTGCTCGGGAGGACCGGCAGGTTTATGTGCGAAGTTAGGATATTAAATTTCTTAAATGACCAGAACGATTCTGCACGTTGATCTCGACGCGTTTTTTGCGGCTGTCGAGCAAAGGGACAATCCGCAGTGGCTTGGGCAACCGGTTGTCGTCGGTGCAGACCCCAAGGCGGGAGCTGGCCGCGGGGTTGTCTCGACCTGTTCTTATGAAGCGCGTGCGTTTGGCATTCACAGTGCCATGCCGATTTCCAAAGCTTATCAGTTGTGCCCGTCAGCGATTTTTGTCCCTCCCGATTTTAAAAAATACAGTGAAGCGTCCAGAGTCGTTTTTAAAATTTTTTATGATTTTACCCCGCACATTGAAGGGATAAGCATCGACGAAGCGTTTTTGGATATGACGACCAGCGCCCATCTTTTTGGCGGGCCAGTATCAACGGCTAAACGTTTGAAAGAACGAGTACGTCAGGAAGTTGGGTTGACAGCGTCGGTGGGCATTGCGCCGGTTAAATTTGTTGCCAAAATTGCGTCTGATTTATCCAAGCCCGACGGGCTTTTGGAAATTTCTGAAGGTCAAGTCGAAAGTTTTTTAAAACCGCTTAAAATCGAGCGGCTCTGGGGCGTGGGTCCTAAGACCGCCGAAGTTTTACACAGCCGCGGGATTCAAACCATCGGAGAGTTGGCCCAAATTCCTCTTGGAGATTTACGAAATAATTTTGGCGAAAGTGGAGAGCATTTGTTTAACTTGGCCCATGGTATTGACGCGCGTGAGGTGGTCGAAGAAACAGGCATCAAGTCGGTCAGTCACGAGCATACGTTTGATCGGGATAGCGGCAATATCGAAGAGATCTTAGCTATCATGCTTTCTTTGTCCGAACAAGTTTCGCGCCGGCTTCGAAAGTACAGCTTGAAAGGCAGGACAATCACCGTTAAAATACGTCTGCATGGATTTCAGACGTATACTCGCGCTCAGACTCTGGCAGAACGGACGAATTTTACCGACGTGATTTTTGGGACAGCAAAAGAAATATTACAGAAGTTTTTCAAATCGGGAATGAAGGTCCGCTTGATTGGGGTTAAGGTCAATCATTTTGAAGACGCTTATATTCAGGAGAGTTTGTTTTCTGCCCCTGACAATGAACGCCGGGAAAAAATCCATTCGGTTGTTGATGTGATTAAAAATAAGTTTGGGGAGGATGCAATCGTAAGAGGGAAGGTATAAGCGACAGAGTTGATATTGAGTTTTTTGGCTCAATTGTTTGGCGCCTCTATGGCGCAATTCGCCTAAAAACTCAATATCAACTCTGTCAATCATATAGGAGATATTGTTATGGGGTTTTTGATTCTGGGTATCGTCGCTGGCATTA
>JAYRHV010000095.1:0-4434 GCA_041907165.1 Candidatus Omnitrophota bacterium
AAATAGCCAAAGTGGGCGACCAATTGGTGATGTTGGTTTTGTTAAGCAACTTGAGTCTGTGACTGGAAGAATTCTTGTAAAGCAGAAGCCGGGACCTAAGGTGGAATCGAGATAAGGTTACGTCGTGTGTCCCCAAATTCCCTAATTTTAAAAAAATAAATTTCTCGCCTTAGTAATCATGGATAAAATTTCTATTTATTCTCACAAAAGAAAAATATAAATAAATTTTGACAAAATTATATTTTGGGAAATAATAATTAGGTTGAAATTAATTATTTAGTTATAAGGAGGAGTTCGCAATGGCCAGAGGTAAAGTGAAGTGGTTTAATAATCAAAAAGGTTTTGGTTTTATTGAACAGGAATCGGGTAAGGATGTTTTTGTTCATCATACCGCAATCAAGGCTGACGGTTACCGTTCTCTCGAAGAGGGCCAAGAGGTTGAATTTGAAGTTGAAAAGGGCCCTAAGGGCGATCAGGCGGTAAATGTCGTTAAAATATAAATAAAGAATCATAAAGGCCTCTTGCATTAAATGGCAGGAGGCCTTTTCGTTTATCATCGGTTCGATAAGGAGATTGTATGGATATGAAATTAGCTTCATGGATTCCAGAACATTGGACAAAAGAACAGCGCGATGTCTGGAGCAATCTTGAAAATCATTGGCATAAATTGATCGACGGTAACATTGAAGAGTTTTTAAAATTTATACATCCGCAGTTTATAGGCTACGGCCATGAAAGCCCTTTGGCTGTGGACAAGCCATGGCTTGAAAAATGGGTTGGTTTTTGGGCCAAGACCACCAAGATCGCGATTTGTGAATTGCGGCCGATTGATATCCGTTTGCATGGGGATATTGCGATTCTGCAATATTTTATTTTTACCATTGAACTTAATCAAACGGACAAAGGTAAGCGCGTGATCCGTCGCTATACAATGACTTGGAAAAAACAGCCTGATCGCTGGGTTGTCATTGCCAGCCACAATAATTTGATGGCGGACGCCCTTAAAGAATAATTTCGTTATTTTTTACCGGCTATTGGCATAAGGTCAATGCAATATGTTACACTCCAAGTGTGAGTGTAAACCTTATGCGGCATGCTCTTAGAACATTTCTGGCGATACTTTTCTTCGGGCTATTTTTGTGGAAAACCCCTTTAGCCCAAGCTTATCTTACTGCGCACCCATTTGAAGACTATAGCCAAGCGATGGCTTTGCTTAAGACGTATCACGGGGATCCCAAAGTTATTGAGCAAGTTAAGCAAACATTTGCGCGGCTGATCGACAAACATCCCAGTTCGCCTTTTGGCTATTTGGGGATGAGTCAGCTGAACATAATTGAAGCTTACCGCTGTGGTCAACATTACAATATTAAGATGATCACACAACAAGCAATGCCCATGGCATTAAAAGCAATGCACTATGGCCCTACGCTTTCGATAGTCCATGATAATTATGGTCGCTTTGAAAATATTTTTAAACTAAATGATGAACGCCAAGACGAAGTCAAAAGACTTTTAACTTTTTACCCTCAAAAGCCGCAGACCTACTTTGCCTTTGCCGAATACTTAAGTGATCAAGGGGACTTTGAAAAGTCCGTTGAGTACTATAAGATCTCTTTGCGGTTTGCCAACGATGATGCAGGCAAACTAAAAGCACTCAAAAGAATTGCGCAAATTTATTCCGACGAGTTGCAGGACGCCCAATTGGCAAGAGAATATTTACAAGAAGCACTTGCCATCAATCCTAATGCGAATAATCAAAATACGGCTTTACATTGCCAATTCAAAAATTTATATTATACAGACGATGAATCAAAAAATGATTGTATTAAAGCCGGGCTTTCGCAACGATAAATTTGCAAATTTTTGATTATGAAATCAATATTTGGAAAAAAATTAAATGTGTTATTGGTTGAGAATAATGCGGTTGACCGCAAAGTCATTCTCAAGATGCTGCAATCATCCCCCTATGGGCAATTTGATTGCCAAGTCGCTGATTCTTTAGTCAAAGCTTTTGCAATTATCGAAAAACAGCGCTTTGATGTTGTGCTGTTAGACTTAAACATCGACGACAGTAAAGGCATTGATACGCTTAAGAAGTTTCATCGCAAATATCCTAATATGCCAGTCGTTGTCAGCACAGGTTCTTTTCAAGATGATCTGGGTTTGCAGGCAATCACCAAGGGAGCTCAGGATTTTTTGATCAAGGGAATGTATAAATCGTATTCCCTTATCAAATCCTTATATTATGCAGTCGAACGCAAAAAAGTTGAAGATGAACTCAAAAGCGCGTACACGAAATTACAGCAAACTCAAACTCAGCTTATTCAAGCTGAAAAAATGAATGTCATAGGCGGCTTAGCCAGCGGTGTTGCCCATGAAGTCAAAAATCCTTTGGCAACGATCCTTTATGGGGTCGAATATTTAAATACATCCCTAAAGTCCACCGATGAAAAAGTTACGCTAACCTTAGAATCGATCAAGGAAGCGGCCAAGTCGGCTAATAGCATTATCAAGGGGTTGCTCGATTTTGCCAGTTTGACAAATTTAAAAAAAGAACCTGAAAATATTAACAGCTTAATTGAGCAGGCGATCAAGTTGATCCGCCCGCAATGCGAACGGATAGGGGTTCGAGTCGTAAAAAATTTGGATTCTGATTTGCCGCCTATACGTATTGACCGCAATCGTATAAAGCAAGTCATCGTGGACTTGATTGTTAATGCATTGTACGCTATGACGCAGGGTGGCTGTTTGACGATACGCACTTACACTAAGAAATTTTCAGAACAAGATGCCGGTTGGGTCGATAAAAGAGGACGGTTGTTTGGCAACGGAGATGATGTCATTGTCGTCGATTTTGAAGATACAGGGCCGGGAATTAAGGAAGAGTATCTTATCAAAATCTTTGATCCTTTCTTTACCACCCGGCGCGCATCAGGGGGGATTGGTTTGGGATTATCTATTGCCCGAACGATTATGAACAGCCACGGCGGGATCATCTCATTGCATAACAAAACAGATGGTGGGGCGAGAGCAAGACTAATTTTTAAATCCGCTCGCAACGGTGCTTAAATGAGAAAGAAAAAAATCCTTGTCATTGATGATGAACGTGGTTTTACCAAAATGGTAAAGCTTAATTTGGAAGCTGCCGGCGACTATGAGGTCAAAATTCAAAATAATCCTTTGGACGCCATGCAGAGTGCGATTGAATTTAAACCGGACGTAATCCTTTTAGACGTGATCATGCCAGAGTTGGAAGGACCGGATGTTGTTTATCAATTTAAAAACAATGATCTTCTTAAGGATATCCCAGTCATTTTTATCACAGCCAATATCACAAAGGAAGAAGTAGAAGCTCAAGAAGGATTTATCGGGGGGCACGCGTTTTTGGCAAAGCCCGGCACGATCGAGGAGCTTATTGCCTGCATCGAGAAACAAATCAAAAGTCCGCAATAAATTTTTTAGTCTGTCGAATATTAAAAAGTTGATTTATTCTTCGCGATTGTTATAATACGGGCGATCGATTTCTTTAATATTACCCCGAATAACTTTGAGATCTTTATGAATTTAAAAAATTTAGTAAGGACGACATTAGTCCTGTGTGCTTTTTTTTCAACGGTTGATCGTTTGGCTTGGGCGGAAGATCCGCATTTTTTGTCTGTTTACCAAAGCGACTATGGCCTTAAGCTTTACCATGATGGCAAGATCGACTTTGCCGTGGAACGATTTATTAAAGCCTTGTTGCTTGATCCTGAGAACAAAAACGCTAAAGCCGCCTTGCTTAAGATTGTCGATGAAACCTCTGCGACAGAAAATCCGCGTGCTTTAAAAATCGCGCGTTTTATTGACCAGATTGAGTATTCAAACTTTTTAGAAATTCGTTATCGGAGTCTTACTTCTGAAAACGCCCGGCTGGTAGAGTTTTTTTCTAACAATTCTTCGCAAGACAGCTCATTGTCAGAAAAACTACAGACAATCAAATCGCGTCAAGCGGATCACCCCATCGCTTTGCCCAGTGTCGGGGTTATCGGTTTTGCGACGGACAATAGCAAAAGTGTTGATTTAGACGATATCCTCTTAAGTCTTAGCCGCAAGCGCCCGCTGTTGCTTGGCGAGATCAGTTTTTGGGAAGAGCAGAATAACCAACTGCGTGCCGTTAGACGTACAATTCTCAATCAACCCGCAAGCCAAACCGCTGGCGCTGTTGCCAATAAGCTTAAATCTCAGCTAACCGAAGTTGAAAATCGTGTTGCTCAAAAAGATAATCTTCTGGAGACACAACATCAGAATATCGAGTATTTCCAGAACCAGCTTTCCAGCGTCCGTGAGAACTTTGACCAGCTGCAAGAGCGATTTAAAAGCACGGACTCTAAAATTGCGGAATTGACAAAAAAACTTACCGAAATGTCATTGGAGATTTTTGAAAAAGATAAAATT
>JAYRHV010000096.1:0-4629 GCA_041907165.1 Candidatus Omnitrophota bacterium
GCAAAATCATTGTGCGCCGCGCTAAGGCCGGAGAAAAAATTGTGACCTTAGACGGGGTCGAGCGTGATCTTAATCCGTCTATTTTGGTTATTGCGGATGCGCAAAGGCCGGTGGCCATCGCTGGCATTATGGGAGGAGCTGCGACGGAAGTTACATCGACGACAAAAAGAATTTTACTGGAAAGCGCCTATTTTGATCCGGTTTTGATTCGCCGTTCTGGACGCGCTTTGGGGCTAACTAGCGACAGCGCGTATCGTTTTGAACGCGGCGTTGACTTTGCGGGTGTCGAACGCGGCGCAAAAATGGCCTTAAGCCGTATTGTGCAGTCAGCCGGCGGACGTGTTGTGAATTATCGCGACGTCGTTTTTAAGAAAGCCTCTCTTGCAAAAAATTTTGTTGTCGATGCAAAAGAAATGAGTAGATTTTTAGGGGCTGATATTCCGGCGGCACAAATTAAAAGAATTTTGACCAAGCTGGAGTTTAAAGTCAGCTCTGTCAAGGATCGTTTAAGTGTATCGGCTCCAAGTTTTCGCGGGGACATTAAAGCGGCTATTGATTTATCAGAAGAGGTTAGCCGCGTTATCGGGTATGACCGTTTGCCGTCGAGCTTACCGCAGATCAAACCATCGGTGATTGTTTCTTCGCCGCAATTTATTTTAAAACGCAAACTGCGCCGGATTTTGACCGGTCAAGGGCTAGACGAGGCGATTAGCTATCCTCTTATTAGCGCTCAAGCGATTGAAAAGACAAAACTTTCTGACTTGCCAACGGTGCGAGTCAAAAATCCGTTGAGTCTAGACCAAGAATTTATGCGGCCGTCTCTTTTGGCCAGCCTGCTGGCGGTTGTGGCTTTGAATTTTAACCGCGGACAGAAGAATCTGCGTTTATTTGAAATAGGAAAGATCTATCCTCCCGACGCAGAAAAGGAAGTCTTGGGGCTTGTCCTTTCTGGCTTGCGCAGCTTAAATTGGCAGAATAATAAAAAGGAGGCTGTTGATTTTTATGACCTTAAGGGCATGGTGTTGCGGGCTTTGGAAGCTTTGGGGTTTGACGCCTTGAAAGTCGCCTTCAAAAAAATGAATATTTATACCATAGAACAGAGTGCTGAAATTTTTATTGATCAAAAATCCGTCGGGACACTTGGAAAAGTCAGTAAAGAAATTTTGCGCAATTGGGACATCAAGACGGACGATGTTTACTTTGCGCAAATTAATCTTCAGGCACTTTACACAATTAAGCCGCTGTCCAAACGTTTTGTCGCTTTGCCCGAATTCCCATCGATTACGCGCGATGTGAGTATTGCCGTTAACCAAGAGGTGATCTTCTCTCAAATTGAAGCTTTGGCCCAAGAGATCGGCCAAGAGTATTTAATCGCTGTCAATTTTTTGGAACAATATCTTGGCGAAAAAATTGCCGTAGGCCAGAAGGGCCTTGTATTTTCATTGGTTTATCAGTCGCCTGTGCGCACTTTGACCGAAAGCGAAATTGCCCCCCTGCACGAAAAGATCCTGCAAAGATTGCAGCAAGACTGCGGTGCTATCATCCGCTAGAGTTATTGTTAATGAAAACATCATAAATATATGTAAATTGATGTTTACATATGCATAAATATATGTAAAATGATGTTATGTTAAAGCGAATAATTACTCCTGCAGAGAACCAAAGCTATTTTTTGTTTGGTCCGCGCGGCACCGGCAAGACAACTTGGGTTAGGGCGCAATATCCCCAAGCCGTCTATATTGATCTTTTGGATTCACAAATAAGAAATCAATTACTCGTTGATCCGGGCCGTCTTAAGAATTTTATTCCCGATTCTTACAAGGGCTGGATTATCCTTGATGAAATTCAATTAGTGCCTGACTTATTAAATGAAGTGCATCGACAAATTTTTGCGGGAAACAATAAATTCATTCTTACTGGTTCTAGCGCGCGAACATTGCGCCAAAAAGGGGTTAACCTTTTGGGCGGCCGTGCTTTGACACGGACATTTCATCCATTAACGGCGGTTGAGCTTGGCGATAAATTTGATATTGTAAAATCACTGCAATATGGCCACTTGCCTTTAGCTATTTTAGGCGGGGAGCCGAGTGCCTATCTTCAAAGTTTTGTGATGAACTATTTGACCAATGAGGTTAAGCAGGAGGGGCTGACGCGAAATATCGGTGCGTTTTCCAGATTTTTGGAAGTCGCAAGTTTTTCACAATGTAACGTTTTAAATTATGCCGAAGTTGCGCGGGAAGTAGCCATTGATAGGCAGGTTGTTAGAGGATATTTTGATATCTTGGATGATCTTCTCGTCGGAATACGACTGCCAGTATTTACAAAGAAATCTAAAAGAAAATTAGTCAGCCATCAAAAATTCTTTTATTTTGATGTCGGAGTATATCGTGCCATTCGGCCAATCGGGCCTTTGGATATGCCGATTAGTGTGGCAGGTGCCGCTTTAGAAACGTTAGTTTTGCAAGAGATACGCGCCAGTAATGATGCCTATAATCTTGGTTATAAATTGTTTTACTGGAGAACAACTAATAAAGTGGAAGTTGATTTTATTTTATACGGCCCCTTGGGGATTATGGCCGTTGAGGTTAAGGGTGCGCCGCGGATAAAATCAGATATGTTTAGCGGTCTACGTGCTTTTAAAGCGGATTATCCTATGGCAAAATGCATTCTGGTCTATGGCGGTCAACAGCGAGAATACCACGACGGCATTGAAATTATTGGAGCGGTGGATTTTTTAAAAAATCTTCCCCAATTACTTGCCGGTGAAAAAAAATTAGGTTAATCCTTGTCCCTGCAGTGTTCGTTTTACGTCCAAGCAGATTTTGAATTATCCATCTAAAAGAAATTCTGCTTGCGTTTAGCCGAAGCAGCGTAAGCAACGGCATTTTTATCCGATTTGACCCGCATTTCAAAAGTGTTATAATGCCTTTGTCCCTGCAGTGTTCGTTAGCGCCCAAGCAAAAAGAACCAATACTTATAAAAAGGGATCCTAAAACTTCTTGCGGTCCGTGGATTGCAGGAGTGGAGCCCACTTAAGGTGACTGGTTCACCTTTAGCTAACGCGACGGCACAGGCGGGGACGTTGACCTACTATGTTTTCACAACTCCAAGAGCAAGAAAATTTTAAAACGTCGCCCTTAAGTGTCCGCATGCGCCCGCAAACGCTCAAAGATTACGTCGGGCAAACGCATATTTTAGGGCAAGGCAAACTGTTGACCCGTGCTATTGAAGCGGATCGCTTAAGTTCGCTTATTTTTTATGGGCCGCCGGGCTGCGGCAAAACAACGCTGGCTCTGTGTATTAGCAAAGAAACTTCCGCTGTTTTTGAAAAGATCAATGCGGTGACGTCCAACGTCGAGGAAATGCGAAAGATTTTAGCGGCCGCAGAGAATCGCCGCGCCATGTCAGGCCGGCGCACGATTCTTTTTATTGACGAAATCCATCGTTTTAACAAAGCCCAGCAGGATGTGCTGATGCCGGATTTGGAAGACGGCAGTATAATTCTTATCGGCGCTACGGTTTTTAATCCGTTTTTTACCCTCGTTAGTCCTCTATTGTCGCGTTCGTTGGTGTTTGAATTAAAAAGTCTTTTGCCCGATGAGATTGCCGCACTTTTAAAACGTTGTATCAGCGACCAAGAGCGCGGTTTAGGCAAAATAAATCTTAAAGTCGACGATGCGGCGATAAAATTTTTGTCAGAAATCTGTGATGGGGACGCCCGCAAAGCACTCAATGCGCTTGAAGTCGGCGTTTTGACGACGAAGCCGAATGCAAAAGGGATTGTCCATGTGACTTTGGCAGTAGCTGAAGAGTCGATACAAAAAAAGCAGGTCAATTATGATAGAGACGGCGACGGGCATTACGATACGATTTCCGCGTTTATTAAATCGATGCGCGGCTCGGATCCGGACGCCACACTCTATTGGCTGGCCAAAATGATTTATGCCGGCGAGGATATCCGTTTTATTGCGCGGCGAATATGCATTTGCGCCAGCGAGGATGTGGGACTCGCGGATCCGCAGGCTTTGGTTTTGGCCAATGCCGCGATGCAGGTTGCCGAATTTGTCGGTTTGCCTGAGGCGCGTATTCCGTTAGCGCAAGCGGCCGTGTATGTGGCTTGCGCGCCAAAATCCAACGCCGCTTATTTAGGAATAGACAAAGCTTTGGCCGATGTGCGCGAAAACAAGACTCGTGAAGTGCCGCTTGCACTTAAAGATGCCTCTTACAGCAGCGCCAAAACTTTGGGCCGTGGACAGGATTATAAATACGCGCATGACTACAAAGACCATTACGTTGTGCAACAATACATGCCGCAAAAATCGACCTATTATGTCCCCGGCGATTTGGGGTATGAAAAAAAGATCAAGGCTTGGCTGGAATATCTCAAAAGTCAACCGGCCAGATGAGGAAGCTAAAATCTTGAGGTCGCAAATTGCGGCCTCAAACAAATGGCGCGGGCGACGATCACAATGCTGTTTCGCTCTAGGCCTCCGCGCCTTTAAGTTAAAATTGCAATTGAGAAAAACGGCAAAGAATGCTAGTATAAACTGCTTAAAATTTCGGAAACGGTGGATGTGTTTATAGGGAAATTTTAGGCGAGTGTTATTTATGTCAGGTGAGTCTTTAAAA
>JAYRHV010000097.1:0-2730 GCA_041907165.1 Candidatus Omnitrophota bacterium
GCTTCGCGCATTGCTGGGGCATCAGCGTCAAAAAAGATTGCCCATGAGCCGATTCGGCCAGTTGAGCGTAATCTTTTGAGGCTTATGTTTGAAGAAAACGATTTTGTCGCGTTAAGCCGCAGGGATATTTCCCTTGTGGATTTGCAAAATCGGCATGTTCGTGATATTGTTTCTAAGATTTTTGAACTATTTGACAGCGGCTGTGAAACAACTGCCCCAGCCTTAATGAATTGTTTTAGTCAGCAAGAGATTCTTGATACGATTTCTGGGATTGTAGCGTCGGAAGAAGCGATAGCCGGCGATAAACAGAAAATTTATCGGGACTGTACTTTGCGGCTTCGTCAGGAAAATTTAAAGTTTAGGCGGCAGGAAATTTTACGGCAAATGGAAATCGCCCGCAATCTCGGCGATGACAAAACGCTGGAAGACCTTTCATATGCTTTTAACCAATTAATTAAGGGGTCCTAAATGCAGACCAAAGAATTAAAAGCGGATATTGATAAACTCATCCTACTGGGGAAGAAAAAAGGCTTTCTAACCTACGATGAGGTTAACGAAACGCTTTCCGAAAAAATTGATTCATCCGAGGAGATAGACAAGGTTTTTGAGATCTTGGATGCCAAAAACATCAAGGTGCTTGAGTCTGACGATGATTTTGAAGAAGGGACGCCTGCAAGTACAGATGATGAACGGGAGACTGAGGATGATCCCTCAGGCCGTCCTTTGGAAGAACCTGTCCGTGAAGAGGTGGATTATGCCGATAAATTTATTCCTCTGGATGATCCGGTCAAAATGTATTTGAAGCAAATGGGTTCCATTTCGCTTTTAACGCGGGATGAAGAAATTACTTTGGCCAAACGTATTGAAGAGGCAGAACAGAGATTGGCTGAAGCGTTGTTTATGACAGCCTATGCCCGTAAAGCGGCTTTGGAGATGATCAATAAAGTTTTAAACGGTCAGGTCAATGTTGAAGATGTTGTCAAAGATGAGTTAGAGCGCCGGCCGAAATTGATCCGTGATTTGAATCGGATCATTAAAAAAGTGCGCACCAGCCGCGTGGGAACAGTGCAATCAGCGATGACTTTAGCGGAGTTTAAGCTGACAGCTGCATTTAACGAAGATGTGATTGCCCGGATTGCTGACTGGGTTGAGCGAATCGAAAAAATTGACCACGCCCTTAAAGGCCGCCGTGTGGTCGTGGATATTCAAGAGCTGCGCAAAGAGAAGAAACAGATCCTTAAAGAGCTTGCTGATCCATTGGCTAAGATTAAGGAACAGTTGCGCGTCATTAAAATCCGTCAGGCGAAGTTTAACAAAGCCAAAAAGCTTCTTGTCGAAGCCAACCTTCGTTTGGTTGTCAGCATTGCCAAAAAGTATATTAACCGCGGGCTTTCTTTTTTGGACCTTATCCAAGAGGGGAATATGGGGCTTATTCGTGCGGTTGAAAAGTTTGAATACAAGCGCGGATATAAATTTTCAACATATGCGACGTGGTGGATTCGTCAGGCGATTACCCGTTCTATCGCTGATCAGGCGAGAACGATCCGTATCCCGGTCCATATGACCGAGACAATCAACAAAATTATTCGTGTGTCTCGTCAGTTTGTCCAAGAAAGCGGCCGTGAACCTTCGGCGCAGGAAATCGCCAAGCAAATGCGTATTCCCGTCGGTAAAGTCAAAGAGATTTTAAAGATCTCACAGGTCCCGATTTCTTTACAGACGCCCATAGGAGATGAGGGAGACACGAACTTTGGGGATTTTATTGAGGATAAAAAGGCTGTTTCTCCGGCGAATGCGACACTGCACTCGATGCTCAAGGAAGAGATTGGTGCTGTTTTACAAACCCTTGATGAGCGTGAACGCAAAATTTTGGAGTTGCGTTTTGGGATTTATGACGGGACCAGCCGGACTCTCGAGGAGGTTGGCAGCGAATTTAATGTGACGCGTGAACGTGTCCGCCAGATCGAATCCAAGGCTTTGCGCAAGTTGCGTCATCCCAGCCGTTCCCGACGGATTAAGTCCTTTATTGATATGTCTTTGCGGGAAGCGGAGAGTGCCGCATAATTGCGAAATCTTTTTGGTTTTAATATTATTTCAAAGCCCTGCATCAGTTCTGGTGTAAGGGCTTTGATTTTATAAGGGGCAAGTAGAAAATATTTTATAGTGTGTTATATTGGTATTGTCTAATTTACGCCACGTTAATTTCAATTTGTATAAATTTATGCGAATTTTTATTATTGCATTTTTTTTATTTATCTGCGGCATAAGTTCCAGCCTAAACGTCTCTGCGCAAGAGCAAGAACAGCAAAAAGACAGCAAGGATAGTGTTGCTATTAATGAGGATGCTGTGGCAAAGATTAACAGCATTGTCCAAAAAATTTACGACCAAGCGATAGCCGCGAAAGAAAATTCAAGAGAATTGGTTGATTTTGATGAGAAATCCTTAGTCAAGAATCCTGCTGGATACTTAACACTTACCTATGAGACGCAAATTCCATCTGCCGGGGGTAAATCGTCATTATATTCTTTTAAGCTTGATGTGGAACCGATCGATGCTAAAACATATGTTTCGCACCCGGGGTATTTTAATTATCCGATGCCGCTTTTAGATTTGCAATTTTCGGGATATGTCATTAAACATCCTTTGCGTCGGCAATTTGATGTCGGATCTATATTGGATAAATATGGCGAAGAATTGGCGGATTATCAACAGCAGTTTTTGCCATTGCA
>JAYRHV010000098.1:0-3256 GCA_041907165.1 Candidatus Omnitrophota bacterium
ATTCAAGGCCGCTTTGAAGATGCTGGACGCTAAAAGACATGTCTGTGGTCTTTGTCTTGACTTCTAAATCCGCAAAGAGCTTTGTCAAATTTGGATAGGTCTTTTCATTATAGACCATAAAAGCAGAGTCAATATAAATGGGCTTGCCGTCCTCGTCGATTTCTAATGTATGAGTATGTCCGCCGGGATAATTATTCTTCTCATAGAATGTAATCTCATAGTGGTCTTTTAGAAAATAGCCGGCGCCCATTGCGGCAATGCCGGTCCCGATAATGGCCATCGATGGCATCAGGCTGCTCCTTTTTTAAAGCGGTAATGGCTGACGATCCACTGCGTCCCATTTTCGTATCCCCACAACTCGGCGCAGGACATAAAAAATACCCGCCAATACACCCACCATTTTGTCATTTGATGTTGCCCGTATGTTTCTTTCAATATTGGCAGTATCTTCTCTTTATTTTTATCCATATTCTTAAGCCACTGTTCTGAAGTTTTTTGATAGTGCACCCCGCTGACCTGCCAATGCTCTTCAATTTTAAAATGGTCTTGGAAATGCAATAAAAGGTCATCGGATGGCATAATCCCGCCGGTAAAAAAATATTTGGCTATCCAGTCGGACTGATCTTTTTCCTGATAAAGATACGCAAATTCACGGTGCGTAAAAATATGGACAAAAAGCTTGCCGTCATCTTTAAGAAATCCTGCGACTTTTTCAAGAAGCTTCTGGTAATTGCGCATATGTTCAAACATCTCGACAGAGACAACCCTGTCAAACTTTTCATTGATGGTAAAATCATTCATGTCGCAAGTGATAATCCGGACATTTTTCAGGCCTCTTTTCTCTGCTTGCGCCAAAATATATTCTTTTTGGGTAGCTGAATTAGAAACGCCGACAATCTGGCTTTGCGGAAACTTTTTAGCCATAAACAACGTCAAGGACCCCCAGCCGCAACCTAATTCAAGAATCGACATGCCATTGCAAAGCTGCGCCCTTTGAACCGTTAATTCCAGCATGTCCTCTTCCGAGACGTCTAAATCAGTCACTCCTTCTTTCCAAAACCCACTGCTATATTTCATATGCTTGCCCATAACCAATTGAAAAAATTCTGTGGGCAGTTCATAGTGCTGCTCATTGGCTTCTTGGGTATTGACCGCTATGGGAGAAGATTTAAGAAATTCGATGAGCTTCTCTTTCTGCTTAGCCCCAAACTGGGCCTTAAGTTTTTGCTCCTCGACTAATTTATCTTTTAACAGTCCCCTGATCCCCCAACGGATAATCGGGTCGGGAATCAAATTAGCTTCAAGCAAACCTTGTGTGATATTAAAGATTTTTCTCATGCCTGATGGTCCTCCGTTTCAATGTCTTTCTAAGTTATTGCTTCTGCGGCCAACGCTGTGGGACTTTGCGAACCTTGGTTATATCGTAACCCTGACTGGCCAACATGTTAAGTAAATTTTGATAATCCGCGTCCGGAATTTGAGGTGT
The DNA here is from genome assembly GCA_041907165.1 of Candidatus Omnitrophota bacterium. Classification (GTDB taxonomy): domain Bacteria; phylum Omnitrophota; class Gorgyraeia; order Zapsychrales; family JANLHA01; genus JADLGJ01. The sequence continues at coordinate 1,487 of JAYRHV010000098.1, forward strand.
GCGCGCCTGTATCCAAAAATAATCTCTCTTGTCCCGGGCAATGATGGTTTGGCTTAAGTCTGGGCTAAGATAGGTGATCAAAAATTGCGCCTTAAACGGCCAGACAAACTGCATCTTCCAAGTGGAATTGTTGACTTTGTCGACGACAAAACCACGAGGATTGAATCTTTTCTTTGGGCCATCAAAATCACCTTCATGAAAAGTAAAAACTGTATCGATACTGCCATCTGGCCGCAGACGATATTCTTCGATTGCATTATACGCCTTGGTTTCAATAAAAGTCGGAATACAGGCAATGACATACCAAGGGCCCATAAAACGGTTGATATCAACGCGCTCGACTGTCTTTAACGGCGGCAGAGAATGCGCACAACCTGCCATAAGTACGACGAGGCTTAGGACTTGAAAATTTCTGAAAATCATTTTGGCTCCTTTTTTCGTTTGGGCAGCGGAACAAAAAAACTGGTCGTCTGCATATATTTTCTAAAAGCTTCCCCCTTATTCGCCAAAGCACGCTGTTCCATCAGAGGAATTCCTGTTACTTTCATCAGCAAAAAAAGCATCAGTGCCGGAGCAATGATGGCCCACACCCCATGAGGACTGGCTTGTGCAAAAATAAAATACGCAACCCACATAAGCCATTCAAAAAAGAAATTCGGATGCCTTGAATAATTCCAAAGGCCGTCCTGACAAATCTTTCCTTTGTTTTGGGGGTTAAGTTTAAAACGCCTTAATTGTTCATCCGCCAAAGACTCTCCTAAAAGTCCGATAGCCCATATAAAGACAGCGATTATCTCAATGACTTTGATCGATTGATCAGAATTTAAAAATACGATGAAAAAAGGCACAGAAAGCAGAACATTAAAAACCGGTTGCAGTTGATATATCAAAAAGAAGTTGCGGTTAGCATCCTTGCCCCATGTTTGACGAAATTGCGCGTAGCGGCTGTCTTCTTTTTGTTCATGGAGAATCCTCCGTAACAGATGTGAACTCAGCCGAATCGTCCAAATGATTAAGGGGATAAAAATGAGCATCTTGCGAACGATATTTCCATCCAAATGTATCGCATACCATCCGACTAAAAGAGACATCCCGAGAGCCCAGCCGACATCTGCAGTTGAAGCATCTTTGGTATAACTCTGTATTGCCCACAGAAGCGTCTGCAAAACGACTAAAATCAAATATCCCTTAACAACGATAAAAATCCATTCATTCATCTGCACGGTCCTTTTGATGACTGGCCATCTTTGCTTTTACAAAACGGATCAAAGTCCCCAAAACAGGCACCCCTTCATAAACAAAAGCGCCCATATCAAAATAATCTCGATGATAAATAGCTTTTCCTTCTTTCCCGCCAAACTTAATGACAGAGACGCCATCGACCACAACAGGTTTTCCGGCGTTTAAAGCTTTAGATATCAAGGTCATTTTCCAAACCAAGGCGCACTCCATCTGCTGATTAATCTCGCTTAAAAAAGTCCATGAAATCGAATCAACGTTTTTATACAAATTAAGATAATACTTTTTTACCTGCTGGCGGTTCTTTAAATCCACCATCGGGTCCATAAAATGGACATCCTCATCATAGAAATCATCGACCAGATGCATGGTGTCTTTATTGAGCGCCTCAAAAAACGATTTTGCTGTGATATGATTTAAACCCATAAACGATCCTCCTTGAACTAAAGAATAGCAGACTGATAACCTACGTCAACACTCCATTATGCATTACATATCATGCACAACAGAATACATGGCAGTATCTGGATG
>JAYRHV010000099.1:0-4085 GCA_041907165.1 Candidatus Omnitrophota bacterium
ATTACTTTGGCGCAAATTGTTAACATTATTCTGACGATTTTGTATTGGCTGATCTTGGTTCGTGCGCTTATTAGCTGGGTTAATCCGGACCATTTTAATCCAATCGTCCAGCTTTTGCATCAGGCAACCGAACCGATTTTAGAGCCGATACGTCGTTTTTTGCCTGTGTCGGCAATTGATTTCTCCCCGCTGGTGGCTTTTTTGGCGATATTTGCATTAAAATCTTTCTTGGTCCAGACACTTTATGATATCGCCAATCGGTTGTAATACAAAATTTGGGATAAATTTTAAACCTTGCATAAGCGAAAGTTTTTGTGTATAAAATTGAAATGTTCTTTGGCCATAATCATTAGGAGATTTTAAATGTTTGATAAAATGAAACAATTGATGGACATGAAAAAGCAGGCTGACCAGCTTAAAAGAGAGTTGGACGCCGTCAGTCTCGATATAACAGATGTCAAGGGCATCAAAATTTCGATTACCGGGTCTCAGGATATCCGTGCGATTGATATCGATGAAACGATGTTGACGCCGGCAAACAAAAAGCGTTTAGAAGCTGATTTGATGCGCAGCCTAAATACCGCGACGAAAAAAGTCCAACAGATTGCGGCGCAAAAAATGATGGCCGCGATGCCGGGTTTAAAGTAAATTGTGAATTTTCGTTAATGAAACTACCCCGCTTTTACAAGGAGGATACACATGCCGTATGATGCAACGCTGGACAAGGAAATTTTTAAAGTGACCAAAGAATTTGGCGAAAGCCGTGTGACCGTCGGGGTTTTTTCGTATAACAATGGCGAAAAAAAACTGCAGCTCTCGCGCGAAAATCGGGACCAGAATAATGATTGGCGTTTTGCCAAATTAGGCCGGATGAACAAGGCCGAAGCGCAAGAAGTCGCTCCGCTTATCATGAAAGCTATTGAGAGTATGTAGCCTCGCGTCTTTTTTTCTTTTGCTTCTTTACGCGAGGCGAAATACCGTGGCGGTGCAAGCGCCACGGTATGAACCCAATATTTTTGCTGTAGGGAACAGGCATGCCTGTTCCCTACGATTGAGCATAATACAAACTTGCATAATACGTGAATTGTATAAATTTATAGATAGTAGGAAGCTATCATCCTTTAAGGAGTTCTCATGGGACAAGAAGTCTATTTGACGCGCGCGGGTTTTGAAAAGCTACGCTTAGATCTGGAACATTTAAAAACCACAGAACGCTATCGGATTTCCAAAGCGATAGGCGAGGCGCGGCTTTTGGGGGATATTTCCGAAAATGCTGAATACGACGCGGCCAAAGACGCGCAGGCGCACTGCGAATCGCGCATCGCTGAGCTTGAGGCAAAATTGGCCAATGTCCGCATTATCGAAGATCAGAATATCGCCTCGGACAAGGTTTTGATTGGTGCGTTGGTTTCTCTTAAGGATGTCAAGTCCGGTGAGCAAATGAAGTATTTGATGGTTTCTCCCGAGGAAGCCAGCTATGAAGAGAGCAAGATCTCGATTTTTTCACCCATCGGCAAAGGCCTCTTGGGCCACAAGGTCGGGGAATCGGTCGAAATCAAGGTCCCGGCCGGCATTCTGCATTATAAAATCCTCAAAATCGAACGCCCGCTGTAAAGATTTAGTAAAGGAAAATAAATTTGCTTTTCAAGGCAAATGAATGTATATTTTAGCTGTGTACATTATCTGTATTTTCCGTCTTTTTTAATTTTCCTTTGACAAAATTTATGTGTTTTACTTTCCTTAAGGAGGAAAAGCTCTATGCAGGCTCTCTTGAATCGAGAAACTCTAAAGTTTTTTAGAAAAATAGTCAGCGCTTTTATTGTGCTGACGTTTTTAACTTCGCTGATCGTCTCGCCAGCTGGCGCGCAGGTCTTGCCGATTATCAACGCACCACAAAGCGCGACGAATGCGTTTGCGCCGCCGGTTTTGCTCGGCCTTAAAATCCATCCCGAAAACCCGCTTTTGTTTGATTTTATCGTCGATCAGGGGCAGTCGAAGCTTTCGACGGAAGAATTAAAAAGCGAAACCACGAAGCTCGTTAAATATTTTCTCGCCGCGCTAACGATTCCTGACAAGGAAGTTTGGGTTAATCTTTCCCCGACTGAAAAAGACAGAATTATTCCTGATGTTTTGGGTCAGACGACGATGGGCAAGACCATGCTTGAGCAGGATTATGTTTTGAAACAATTGGCGTCGTCATTGACAAATCCCGAAACGGATTTGGGAAAAAAATATTGGGATCAGGTTAATACAGCAAAGACGTTGGACGCTGGACGCTCGACGCTAGAAAAGACGCTGGACGCTAGACGCTCGACGTTAGAGAAAAACTCAACCATCAACGTCCAACCTCCAACGACCAGCGACTTTAACAAAGTCTGGATCATGCCGGCAAAGGCGGAAGTTTTGGAAAGCAACGGCATTGTTTTGGTTGGAGAGAAGCGGTTGAAGGTGATGCTCGCGGAGGAGATGACAAGGACGCTAGAGGGTGGACGTTGGACGCTAGAGAAAAACAATTCCACCACCGACCAGCGACCAGCGTCCAGCCACCAAACCCACCAACCTCCAGCGTCCAGCCTCCAATCAAATATCTTCCGCACCACCATCCTCCCCACCATCGAAAAAGCGGTCAACGAAGGCAAAGATTTTGCGGATGTCAGACAGATTTATAATTCCGTCATTCTCGCCGCGTGGTACAAAAAAGCTTTGAAAGAAAGTCTGCTCGGAAAAATTTACGCTGACAAAGGCAAAGTCGCAGGGGTAGAAACCGACGACAAAGCGATGAAGCAAAGAATTTACGAGCAATACTTAGCGGCCTTTAAAAAAGGCGCGTACAACTTGATTAAAGAAGAAGCGGATGAGAACGGCGATCTTATTCCAAGGAAGTATTTCAGTGGGGGGATTCAAATTGAATTTAGCGAGGGAGCCAGTTCCTCATTGACAGAACGACAAGTTCCGCTAGGTCAAATATCAAAGGGGATTGCAAGTGGTGACCCCAGTGCGGTGACTGTTCAGTTGACTGAACCAGCGACTGCAGAGCCATCCACTCTCGCTGCGAAAACTCAAGAGGATGATAACAGGCCGAGCGATCAGTTGGTAGGCGTAAGTTCAAGCGCTGTGCAAGTTTTCAAACAACTTGCCAGTGCAATTGTGTTTTCGTTAGCAATAGTATTTCCTACAGTTTATGCTCCTTTAGCCCCTGCCCAATCAAATGAGATGGCTACGGTTTATTATCAAGATCAGGCCGGTCGGGGCAATACTACTCTCCCGAGGGTTCAAAATATTTCCGCGGCTCAGCAAGAATTAAAGAAAAATCTCAGCCAAATGATTGTAGATTTTAAAATGCGACATAATGGTAATCTTGTTCCGGATAGTGTTGAAGCTCCGCAACTTAAGCAAAAATTGCAAGGTGCTGTTTCATTTGATGATATCGCGGGGAAAATTAAAAAAGCTTTTGCGGATGTTAAATCTAATAATGCTGATTTTGCGAAATTGCAAAAAGAAGTATTGCGGTGGCTGTATTTATTTATTCATGAAAATACACAATATGATCAAAAAGGTTTTGAGGTGAAAGATAAAAATGGTGCGGATTTGCGCAGGACAATTGTTGGTAATGTTTCATATGCACAAAAGCGCACACTTATTTGTCAGTCGGCCACAATTTTAACGATAATGATACTCCATGACTTTGGTTTTAGTGTCCAAACGGATGATGTGTCTGCGGTAAATATTATTACTAATTTTCAGGGTCAAGATATGAGCTTGACCGGTGGGCACATCGCCAATTTAATTAAGTTGGCAAATGGGCAAATTTGGATGTTCGATTTAACGCAAGGGATTACTGGTCAGTTAAATGTTAATGTTGCGCATAAGGTTGTAAAATCCAAAAACGGACAAACTATTACTGTAAATGCAGATAATGCTAATCTGAAATCAATACGTGGTTGGACATTTGATGACATTAGTCAACAACAAAGGAACGCATTACTGATGTCAGATGGGTTAAATTTTATGGAAAGAATGCAAGATGCCAATAACCGTGCGGTCGCAATGGCTAAGACTAACAAATTTGATGAGGCACAAAAAAT
>JAYRHV010000100.1:0-2389 GCA_041907165.1 Candidatus Omnitrophota bacterium
AGATGCGGCGTGGGATATGGCCATCTTGGCCAACAGAGGCAGTGTCTTATCATTGTCAATTCTTTCCCCGTCTAAAACACCGCAATGGCCATGCTTCGTATAAGCACATAAACACACGTCCGTAAGAATCAAAAATTGAGGAGATTCTTTTTTAATTTGGCGAATTGTTTTTTGGACGATACCGTTTTCGCTATAGGCCTGACTGGCCAAAGCGTCTTTTTCTTTTGGCAGGCCAAAAAACAAACCGGCCTTGCCGCCAAGCTTAATATATTTTTCAATCTCTTTTAAAAGCAAATCACAGCTAAAGCGGCAAATCCCCGGCATGGCGGCAATCGGTTGTTTACGGTTGCTGCCTTCAATGACAAAAAAAGGCTGGATCAGCTCGTCGGGATTCAGGCGGGTTTCGCGGACGAGCGATCGGATGGCTTTATTTTTTCGCAGTGTACGGTAACGGGACATAAATTTAATTTTTAGTAGTAGGGAACAGGCATGCCTGTTCCCTACTTTATGATGCACAAGCAAGTATATTATAGCTTTATATTGCTGACAAGAAAATCATCATAAAGTCCGGACGATGATAAATTTTTTATCTCCCGCGTCAAGATGGACCTGCCCTAAATTTTTGCCGCCGGTAGAAATCGCATAATCCCCGGGCGCAAGAATCAAACGGCCAATGCGGATTTCAGCGGGCAACGTTTGCCAACTGCGCAAATCGGCTTGTTCAGAAAAAACATTATACAAACTCCCCACGATCTTAAAAAGTCCACCAACCCCTTCCCCGCTGCGGCGCTCAATATTATTTTCCAAAGCTCTCTCCCCTAGATATTTGCCCGTAAGCCGGAGAATCGCTTTGGCAATCACGCGGACTTTACGGTCCTCTAAATTCTTGACCGCAATCGCAGAAATATCTTCGCCTAACTGACTGGTATTAGAATGGACGACACTCCCGTCTAGCGTCGAGGCGGTTATAGTCATGGGCGCTGAGTCTCTTAAGCGTTTTTCATACCGAGGAAAAGCAATCTGCGAAATATATCCGTCCGGCAAAGGAATCGGGATTTGGACAGGAATTTTGACCGGCGAAAGACCTTGATACTCGATAAAATAAATCTCGCCCTTTTTATTTTTTTCATTCCAAGAAACATACGATACGTCTGAAAAAGTATTACGGTATTCGTTTAAATCCAAATCGCCGAATTTTTCGGCGGCGGCCAGCAAATTTTCTTTAAGAATCCCCGGGACTGGGGTTTGATACTGTTTATGATAATCCTGCTCATAGGCTTGTAAACTCAATTTGTACGAAATGACAGCGTCATTGAGTTTTCCGGCAGATTCATAGAGAACGCCCATCAGAAGCCTCGCAAAAGCATCCTGACGATAAACATTTTTTTTACCAGCTGGATACTGGTCATTGATAGCGTTGAGCGTCGAGTCAACATCGCGAGCTTCGACTAAGGCCTCATCTATTTTTCCTAAAACAGCAAAATTAAGCGCCTGAAAAACATTGACCATGACGCGCTCAAAATCCTCGCCGCGATACGCCAGAGCATAATCATTCCACAGCCAACTGGCCGCATTTTTAGAAATTGACTGCGTGTAAAGCTCATCATACTTGAGCTTTGCCTTTTCAAAAACGTCGATGCTCTCTTGATAGCGGCCGGCCAAATGCAAAACAAGGCCCTTGTCAAACAGAAACAACAGCTGATTATTCGTGCCGTATTTGGATGGGTCGTCGAGGATTTGAAGAGCTTGAGGGTAGCGCCCGGCAACAGCTAGGCTGTTGACCTGCGGCGAAATCGCATTGACACCCGCGCAAGAGCTTAATGTGCACGCAAGCAAAAAGATGACAAAACATCTGCGGCAAAAGGATATAAACCCCATGGCGTTTTTCACGTTTGCCTATAAAGAATATTTGCTTTTCTCAACGACTTTTTTAAGTTCATGCTGACCCAGCCACACCTTTTCGTTGCTTTCAAGGTCAACAAGTTCAAGGTTGACCTGATACATGATCACATAGCGGCCCTTGGTCTCATCTTTGATCGAATTGATGCTGCCGATCAAAATAAAATCAGCGCCAGTCTCGCGGCCTTTGCGTTTCATCGTTTCCGGCGAGGTCTCCCCTTGCTGTTGATCATCGCGCTCATCACGGACATCGACGCGCTCGGTCTTGGAGGCGACAAATTTGACTTTTCCGGAATTGATCAAACTGCGCTCGAGGGATTTTGTAAAAATTTCGCTGTTGATATGTTCTGTGCTTTGATTTTTGATCTGGCCGACAATGACAACCGGCGGGCGGTTCTTTTGTCCCATAAACATCGGCTGCCAGCCTTGAGAAGTACAATCCTTGATCATGGCATCGGCGACCATTTGACTGTCAGTATCATTCCAACGG
>JAYRHV010000101.1:0-2140 GCA_041907165.1 Candidatus Omnitrophota bacterium
CAGCTTTCCCTGTCGTTCCCCCAGCGGTGGCGCCTAGTGTCGATCAAACAAATTCTAATCCGGTCGTGCCGGAAACAACAAATGCTTATGGCGGGTATAAACCGGGCGAATATTTTAAAATTCAACATTTGATGGATAAAAAAAAATGAAGAACATGCAGGGTTTTACTTTAATTGAAATTTTGATCGTCGTCGCTATTATAGCGCTTTTAGCGGCCGTGGCCATGCCAAATTTGATTAGGGCAAGGATTCAAGCCAACGAATCCTCGGCACAGGCTACTTTGCGAACAATTTCGAGTTCTCTAGAAAACTACTACGCGTTAAACAATGAGTATCCACCCGACACAACGACCTTAATAGGGGCAACACCACCCTATTTGAATTCGGATTATTTTACATCAAGCAAAAACGGCTTTAGTTATACGGCGGCTGTTTTGGATCCATATTCATATTTTATAACTGCTGTTCCCATCAGCAGTGCGACCGGCAAACACAGTTATACGATTTCGACCGGTTCTGTACTGGAGCAATTTTAATGAAAGGTCTTTCTATGGCTCGACTCTCAAACAATAAAGGAATGGGATTGTTGTCGATTTTGTTTGCTTTAGCGATTATTGGCCTGATTTACTTTTTCGCCGTAAAAACGAATAAAACAGCGACACCTACAAAAAATAGTTATTTTAAACAAACTACCTTAGACGCTTCGAGTTATAAAGCCACCTTAGACAGCACCAAAAAAATAATCAATGATGCCGTAGCAACCCGTGCGGCACAAACTTCGGAATAAAACCAAAAAAATTTTTAAATTGAATTTTACTACTGATCTTGCGGCAGCATTTCGAAAAAGATTATATCCGCTTTTCTTTGACCATCCAATTGTAACAATCTTCAACCATCACATCCAGAGAACTGGATTCGTAGCCTAAATCAAATTGAGCTTTCCTTTTTTCGTAGTACGTAACGTCGGCGGTGTCGTGCAGTAAGCTGATTAAGTGGGGTGTTAAAGCAGGCTTTTTATTAAAAATCCAAGACGCCAAAACCATCGCACTGGATAAAGTCATCAGAAGGATATCTGAGGTTGCTTTTTGCGGTTGAGGGACATTGACCAATTTGCATATCCGCTGTGCCAAATCCAGCCAAGTCGTAAACGTTCCGCCCAAAACATAACTCTCCGCCGTGCGACCCTTTTCAAAAGCTTGAATATGCGCCCGCGCAACACTTTTGGCATGACAGAACGCAATTTTGCCGGGAAAAATAATCCTGACAGGGCTTGATTTTAACATCGTAAATATCTGCGAATAACTGTTAATGTCATAAGCGCCAATAACAATAATCGGCTTAACAATAACAGCGTCAAGGCCCTTTTCGATGCCTTTAAAAATTTCTAGCTCGGCGAGCCGTTTTGTGCGGATATAACCTTCTTTAATTTTAAGGGCCATCCGCTCATCCGTCCACTGGTGAGGGTTGGTCGCTCCGGTCGACGTAAAAATAAATCTCTTTGTTTTATTTTCAAGCGCCGCTTGCACAAGATTACGGGTCGTTAACACATTGTCTTTCCATTGTTGATCAGCTTCTTTGGCCCAATGGGACGTATTGCCTGCAACATGAAAAATAGCGTCAACGTTTGGCAAGATACTTTTTTGAACTGAGTTAAGGTCAAAAAGATCAACTTCTTGAAAACGCACAGAGCAGCCCTTTAATCGGGACAAGTCGGAAGATTTACGATGCAGAACGACAACATCCCAGTTATCCAATAAAAGTTCATCGACTAAATTTCGGCCCACACAGCCTGTGGCACCAGTAATATAACAAATTTTCATCTCTGCTCCGATACGAATAAAACTATCTGATTGATAGAATGTTCTGCGCACTATGTCATAGTTTTACAAATATCATAAAAAATACATGAATACCAGTTTGACTAATAATATCTTACCTCATATTATAGAATCATGAATCAGGACATACTACTTACACAAAAATGGGATGTGATTGTCGTCGGTACTGGCGTGGGAGGGGCAACAGTCGGTTACGCCTTAGCCAAAGCCGGCAAGAAAGTTTTATTTTTAGAAAAAGGGTTCTCAAGGGTAAGTACGGCGAATCCATCATTAACGGGAAAATTTGCTGAAACATTTTTTCCA
>JAYRHV010000102.1:0-3426 GCA_041907165.1 Candidatus Omnitrophota bacterium
ATATGCAAGCGACTTGTGGCGGATTTTATTCTGCCGAAGATGCCGACAGCCTTGACCCAGATCTTTTGACCGATCACGAAAAAAAAGAAGGTTCGTTTTATCTTTGGAGTTTATCGCAGCTTACGCAGATTCTTTTGCCCGAGGAGTTAGAAGTTTTTAGTTATTTTTATGGCATTGAACCAAACGGCAACGCCCAAGTTGACCCGCACGGTGAATTTATTGGTAAAAATATTTTGTACGTTAAACATTCGCTTGCGCAGACGGCAGACTATGTCAATAAGTCCCTTGAGGATGTTGCCGCGACCATTGCTAGAGCGAAAGAAAAATTATTGGCACGGCGCTCTCTTAGGCCTCGTCCGCATTTGGATGATAAAGTTTTAACGGATTGGAATGGCCTTTTGATCACAAGCTTGGCTATGGCTGGGCGGGTCCTCAACGAAGAGCGTTATTTGAACGCGGCCCAAAAGGCAGCCGAATTTATTTTAGCCAAATTGCAAAGCAAAGACGGCAGGCTTCTGCATCGGTATCGGGATAATGACGCATCCATTTTGGCGGGTTTGGAAGACTATGCATTTTTTGTTGCCGGGCTTTTGGACCTGTATGAAAGTTCATTTGACCCACAGTATTTAAAACATGCTTTAAGGTTAAATGATCAAATGCTGGATTTGTTTTGGGACAAGATACACGGCGGATTTTTTTTAACAGCAGACGATGCAGAAAAACTGATTGTCCGGCCCAAAGAAGTCTATGACGGGGCTATCCCGTCGGGAAATTCAATGGCGGCGCACAATCTGTTAAGACTTTATCATTTTACATTTGACCAAAAGTTTATCCGAAAAAGCGAGGCAATGTTCCAATTATTTTTTTCGGATATGGATGCTAATCCCAGCGCCTATACTCAGATGATGATGGCTTTGCAATTTTATTTTGGTCCGGTCAAAGAAATAGTTATTAGCGGGGATAAGAATAGCCCAGAGGGACAGCGCTTGATCGATGCCGTGTTCAAAAGCTGGATCCCACAGAGGGTAGTGATTGTTACGTCCCTTGAGTATAAAGAGCAAGTTGAAGATCTCTTGCCGCTGGCAACACAGGGCAAGGATTGCGACGGGCAGAGTCCTTTAGTTTACATTTGTCAGAACAGTGTTTGTCATCAACCATTAAAGACCCCGGATGAGGTTAAGAAAGATTTAAGATGATTCTAGTTGATCAGAAAAAGAAAAAGTTCTGGGTCCTGCTTGCCATCCTTAGCGTGACGTTTATTGTCTTTTCTCCAGCGCTGGGAAACCGATTTACGAATTGGGATGATGGGGTATTGCTGGTTGAAAATAATGAAATCCATGATTTTAGCTTGGGGACTTTACAAAGGATTTTTAGCAAAAATTATGTTGGCACGTATATCCCTCTGACTATCCTTTCATTTAATTTTGAAAATTTTTTCTTTCAAAATCAAACGGTTTTTTATTTTTTGGACAATCTGCTATTGCATTTGGGCGTTGTGGCGCTAATTTTTCTTTTAGCACAGCGGGTGGGTCTTTCACTAGCAGCGTCGGGGTTATCGGCTTTGCTCTTTGGCATTCATCCGATGCATGTTGAATCTGTCGCGTGGATTTCACAACGCAAGGACGTTTTGTACAGCGTATTCTACCTTTTGGCGGTGCTTTTTTATTGGGATTTTATCAAAAGCAAAAAAAGTATTTGTTATTGGACTGCATTATTGTTTGGGTTGTTGAGCATTTTATCAAAGCCAATGGCTTATAGTTTGCCGTTTGTTTTGTTTTTGTGTGATTGGTTAAGCCAACGGAAAATCGATGGGAGAGCCATTAGCGAAAAGCTATTGTTCCTGCTTTTGATCGGGTGCATTTCTTTTATTACCTACACTTCAAACCCGCACACAACGACGTTTAATATAGGGCAAGCTGTGCTTGTTTGGATATGGGTCTTTATTTTTCATATCCAGAAGTTTTTCTTTCCCAGCTTTTTGATCGCGGCCTATCGGCTGCCATATCCTGTAAGTCTAGGCAATCCGCAATATCTGGCCGCTGTCATCGCGTTTTTGATTTTTGTCGCCGGCGTATTTTTGTTAAGACGCCAAAAATGGATCTGGATGGCCGTATTATTTTATTTTCTTTCCGACAGCATGATTATTTTTCGGGCTGCATGGGAGTTTGGCAATAATACGGTTGTTGCTGATCGGTTTATGTATTTGCCCAGCTTAGGATTTTGTTTGGCTTGCGGGGTTTTGGGGGAGGCCTTATATAAATATTTTAGGAAAAATTGGTATTATGCTCAGATAGTCAAAATCAGCTGCCTGTGCATTTTGGGCGGCATGATGTTGATGTCTTGGAAACAAACCGGTGTTTGGAAAGATAATATTGCCCTTTGGTCGCATGATATTAAATACGACCCGAATAATTTTTTTGCTTATCAAAATCGTGCAGCCGGATATACCGAAGAACATCGTTATGAATTAGCCATGAGCGATTTAGACAAGGCCATGAGATTTGGTGTGCAGAAGGCTGTTCTTTATTATTGCAGAGCAGATCTCTATGAAAAAATGGGGGAGCTACATAAGGCATTGGATGATCTTAACGTGTCATCAGAGCTTAATCCTGACGATGCAAAAATATATTTTTTGCGGGGCAAGATTTATCAAGCTCTTGGGTCAACGCCGCAGGCCTTGCGAGATTATGGCATCGCAATCGATAACCAGCCAGATATGGACAGGGCTTTTTATAATAGGGGTATTCTTTTCGATGAAATGCAAAAGAGTAATCTTGCATTGGCCGATTATGCAGAGGTTATCAGGATCAATCCTTTTCATCCGAAAGTTTATAATAATCGCGCCGTTATCTATATCGGTTTAGGGGAATATAATAAAGCAGAAGAAGATCTGCGAAAAGCTGTTAAAATTGATAGGCACAATGCGCAAGCTTATGCTAATTTGGGGGCTGTCGCGTTTGCTCGTCGTGAATATTTAAAAGCTGTATCATTTTTTGATAAATCGATTGCGTTGGATCCTTGTTTTTCCCAAGCATACGTTAACCGAGCGGTTTTATATGCCTTGGAGGGCAAAAATGAGTTTGCGCAAGCGAATCTTGATCGGGCGCTGGTCCTTGACCCAAAAAATGCAAATGCCTATTTTACTCGCGCACTTTTGAATTATAATTTAGGAAAATCGCAATTAGCTTTGAAGGATGTTCAAAAAGCCCTTGTTGTCGACCCGAATAATATCAAGGCCCAGAATTTAAAAAGTCAAATAACGCATTAAAGGAGAAGAGTTATGAAGTTTTTAAAAGGCTTGGTTTTAACTTTGTTGATTTTAATCGTGCTTGTTTTTGCCGGTGCATACATTTTTATCAAGACTTTTGATATTAATAAATACCGGCCGCAGATTACGGATGCCATAAAAAAACAGATCGGCCGGGA
>JAYRHV010000103.1:0-8317 GCA_041907165.1 Candidatus Omnitrophota bacterium
AACTTGCCTTATTTCCCTAATCGTATATAATTAATCATAACTATTAACACTTAGGGAAACCCATGACTGACAAATAGCGCAGTCTAGGGCAGGCAAAATGACTATGGATAACCGTCAGGAACACCTTATCGAATTTATCAGAAAAAAAGGGGGATTCGTCAATACCTCCGATCTCATCAATGCGGGATTCTACAAAGCCCTGATTGGTGAGGCTCTGAATTCGGGACAGATTGAACGCCTCAGCCGGGGAGTCTATAGCCTTGTCGATATTCCGGATATCCAGCACCCCGATCTTGTGACTGTTTCTGTACTGGTGCCAAGAGGCGTTATTTGTCTGATTTCGGCTCTTTCTTTTCATGAAGTCACCGATGAAATTCCGCATTGCATCGATGTTGCTATTCTCACTCAAACTCGCGCAAAAGAAATTAAAAATATTCCGGTTCGATATTATCGTTTTTCAAAAAAAAACTGGGAGACCGCAATAGAAGAGCATGATATTGATGGCCACAAAATAAAAGTGTACAGTCTGGCCAAAACGATCGCAGATTGTTTCCGGTTTCGTAATCAAATCGGAATGGACGTGGCCCGCTTTGCTCTCAAAAACGCGCTTAATCAAAAGAAAGCGTCTCACCGGGAAATCATGAAATATGCTGCGGTTGGTCGTGTGACAAAAATCATTAAACCTATCCTGGAAACTCTTCTATGATCAAAGAAATTAAAAATATTGAAGATTCCGTTCGGGCCAGGCTCAACAATAAAAGAAAAGAGGCTGGGATTCCTTTTTTGGAAATTTTGCGCAATTACGCGATGGAAAGGTTTCTTTACCGTCTTAGTCTGGCGGAGTTTTCTGATGAATTTATTCTGAAAGGCGCATTGCTTTTTACGGCTTGGAGGGTCCCGGAGCGCCGGACGACCATGGATATTGATTTGTTGGCCCGTCACAGCAATCAAATTGCGGAAATTGAGCGGGTAGTCCGGGAAGTTTGTGCCGTTAAAGCAATTCCTGACGGTCTGCGCTTTGATCCAGCCTCCGTTGCCGGAGCAAGAATAAAAGAGGACGCGGATTATGAAGGGGTACGGGTGAGATTTTTGGGGTTCCTGGGAAAATCCAGAATTCCTATGCAGATCGACTTCTGTTTCGGCGATGCCATTTTTCCGACACCTCGCAAAATCGATTATCCGGTGATTCTCGATTTCCCGGCCCCCAAATTAAAAGGCTACGCTCCGGAAACGGTCGTTAGTGAAAAGTTTGAAGCGATGGTCCAACTCGGGTCCCTCAACAGCAGGATGAAAGATTTTTATGATCTGTGGCTGTTGATCCATCAATTTGATTTTAAGGGAGAGGATCTCGTTACAGCGATCAAGAAAACGTTTCATCACCGTAAGACACCATTGCCGCAGGCGAAATCTTTTTTTGTGGGTGAAATTTATGATGAGAAGTCCGACCGGCAAATGCTTTGGAAAGCATTCTTAACCAAGGGCCGGATCAAACATTCGCCGGAGAAATTGAATACAGTTGCAAAGGGTATAGAAAAGTTTCTTAAAGATCCTGTGGGCGCAATAATCCGGGATCAAAAGTTTTCTTTATTATGGAAAGCCCCGGGCCCCTGGAAGGCATAAATGAACGCGGCTTGGTTAACGGATATACATCTCAATTTCCTGCAATACAATCAACGCCAAGATTTTCTTCAAAGGTTGTCGAAGGAAACGGTTGATTGTTTTTTTATTTCCGGGGATTTTGGCGAAGCAGAAAGCATTGTTCCTTTTTTACAAGAGATTGAATCGGCAGTAAAACGGCCTGTCTATTTTGTGATGGGGAACCATGACTTTTATGGCGGCTCAATTAAGGCGGTCCGGGCGAAGGTCTTTGATCTAACGAAGAATTCCGGCAAATTGATTTGGCTCAATAAAGTTGATTTTATCAGCTTGACGGAAGAAACAGCTTTGGTCGGTCATGATTCCTGGGCGGATGGAAAAATTGGCGATTTTGGGGGAAGTACTGTCGAGTTGAATGATTTTCGTTGTATAAAAGAGTTAAAGTTGTCGGATCGCGGCGAGCGACTTGAGGCGATGCAAGAACTAGCAGATGAGGCGGCTAAACATTTTCGCAGGGTGCTTCCGAAAGTATTGAAAAATCACCGCCGTATCATTGTGTTGACTCATGTACCGCCATTTAAAGAAGCTTGCCGGTATAATGGTCGGCCCTCGCAAGAAGAATGGTTGCCATACTTTTCTTGTAAAGCGGTGGGTGATGTTCTAAAAGATATTATGGAGCAAAACCCCAAATCTGAAATGACCGTTCTTTGCGGGCACACCCATGGCCAGGCGGAATGTCGAATTCTTCCAAATCTTCTCGTCTATGCCGGGAGAGCGGAATATGGGGAGCCTGAGATACAAAAGATTATTAAAATTTTATGATTACTTTCCGTTTTTAGAAAAAATCCGTTCGATAAGTTTGGCACAAATCTAGCACATTATTTTTGATCATCGCGCAACATATTGTTATTAAATAGATTGAAATCAGCCCGGATATCTCATAACTTGAGGGTTGCAGGCGCAGTGCTAGCAAGTGCACTCAAATTCTGATCCCGGCGACACTGGGGGTCTTCATCTTTATTTTTAAATTTTGTGCAGAGTCATGCGTTGATTTTTTTATGCCGCAAACATCAGTTGTGGATAAAAATTTTTTAAATATTTTTGTTTGTGGCTTGGGAAATCGTTCCAAAAATCAAAATCGTTGATCAGCAGATCGTGGATCAATTCAGCGGTCATCTGAATTCCGCTTTTTAAAAATAATTCCGGGGTTTTGGGAAACAAAAACGATTTTAACAATTGGCTAGACGTTTTGTCGTTGATCTTTTCAAAATTTAAACGCATCGCAACGGCTAGGCTTCCACGTGCTCCCGGATAAGCTTTAGCGGGCCCTAAGGGGTCAAAAAGCAAGTAGTCATAAATTTTGGTGTGTCGCGGGTGAACGCCAATGATCATGTCATCAATTCCCTCGATATAATAGGCATATTCAAAAATTAATTTAAATAATAAAAAGAGTTTGCTCTGGTTCTCAAAATGGGTCAGAGAGCCAGAGGCTTTTTCGCCTTCAGCACATTTGTCGAAGGCCAGCATGCTTACCTCGGCCAACCTGCGATTCTTTTGACGCAAAATGTTTAATTTGTCAGCAAATAAGGTATCCATTGGCAGAAGTTGGGATGAATCAATAATTAAGGTGGCGGTTCCAATAATTTTTTCATTTTGTTTAATAGCAAAGGTGCGCGACCGCGGCAGCAGGGAATAAATATTATAGTAGATCTTATTGATGTTGGGTTTGCAATAACCTCGCTTTAAGTATTCTTTGTAAAGAATTCGATAGCACGCGCGTAAATCATCCAAATTTTGAACTGGTTGCGCTGTCAGATGGGGATCACTATTTAAAAATTTATCCATTCGGTTTGGCATTGATGCCGTATCCGGTGGGCTCTGTTTTTTTAGAGGATACAGAGAAAAAATATTTTTGATTTTTTGTGCTAATCTGACCATAGGATTGACATCTTAGAATAAAAAAGCCATTCTCTGAAAAAGTTAAGAATGGCTTTTAGAATGAACTATGAAATATAACAGTATTATACATGGTAAATTTAGTTTGGGCAAGGTGATCGGGGGATAAGCGCGAAAAAATTCATTGTTAGCTGCTGCCCCGTTATATTATTATAAAATAAATGGAGAATTTGTTTCTAGGGTTGTGCTAAGATTTAAAAATTAGATTGGCAGGGCAACTATTTTACAAAACGTGTGCTATTGTTAAAATGTTAAAGATAATAACCCTTTTTTTAAAAATGAGGTGATGAATGAAAAAAGTTTTTTTTGTTTTTGTTTTTTTTGTTTTTAGTGCAGTGTGTGCTTTTGCGCACGGAGCCAATGATCTGATTATCCATGGTTATCTCGTGGACAATATTTGTGCTGGGAAGCATAAAAATGATTTAGTTGAATTTGTCAAAACCCATGACAAAACCTGTTTGCTCAAAGAAAGCTCTGTGACTGCAGGATATTCGATTTTTTCTCTGGATGACGGGAAATTATACACATTTGATCAGGCTAGCAATCAAGCGGTTGTGAGTTTTTTAAAGGGACAGGATAATCGTGTGGATGTTGTGATCATCGCTGAAAAAAATGCTGATACTCTGATGATAGAACATATTGCAAATCGCCGAATAATGCGATAGGAATGTTAGGGTAAATTCAGCAGAGAAGTTTAAACGAGCCAAGAGCGTCGGGTATCATAGGCAAAGTGTAAATTTTTTTTACAAATCACCAAGGATTTTTGATAAATTTAATTTTATTATGCACCAGATGTCTAAAAACCGTCTTGAAGCTTTCAGCGATGGGCTAATTGCTATCATCATCACCGTCATGGTCCTTGAGATGAAAGTGCCACACGGCGCGGATTGGAATGCTTTGCGGCCTATCCTGCCTGTGTTTTTAAGTTATGTTTTAAGTTTTTTATATTTAGGGATTTATTGGAACAATCATCACCATCTTTTGCACACCGTCATTTCTGTCGACGGTAAAATAATGTGGGCCAATATGAACTTGCTGTTTTGGCTTTCGCTGATTCCCTTTACGACAGGATGGATGGGAGAAAATTATACTCAAGCTTTACCCGCGGCACTTTATGGCGTAGTTCTTTTTATGGCAGCAGTATCCTACAAGATATTGCAAACGCTGATCATTGCCTCTCAAGGAAAAAATTCACTGTTAGCCGCCGCTATCAAAGATGATTTAAAAGGTAAAATTTCGATCGGCCTATATCTTTTGGGGGTCCTATTGGCTTTCGTTAATCCGTGGATGGCTGACGTGATTTATCTAACGGTGGCTTTGATGTGGCTGGTGCCTGACCGTCGCATTGAAAAGTTGGTTTCATCATGATTTTTTAAAATAAAAAAAATTACGGCTTTCATCAAAAGCTTTTTATCTGTCAATAAGAAGCTTTTTTGTTTAGAAAGATGAAGTTGGGATTCGATGTGGCAGGGGAGGTATTTATTTTCTTTTGTTTGGGAACTTTAATTTTTTGACTGTAAAGTAAGTGATGGTAAAGATCCCCGCCTCAATGACCACCGTCGCCAAAGCGGCACCGACGAATGAAAAAAAATGCACCAAAAGAAACAATAGCGGCAGACCCAACATCGCCATAAAGACGTGTATTCGGGAATATATCGCGGTCTTACCGCAGACTAAAAGAAATTGCACCCGAAAAGCGTTGGCGCTGATAAAAAAGACCGAGAGGATAAGCAGTTGCAGGGATAATATCGTCTCTGGGTAATCCACACCGCAAACAATTTTTACGATCCAAGGCGCGCAAAAGATAAAAATCGGCAGGCAAATTGCCGCGATATAAATTGTGATATGTTGAACATGCTGCATGATCACCAAGGCTTTGAATTTGTTTTTGGAGAAGATTTTGCTTAATCGGGGGAAGATCGCCTGCGTAAACGATGACAAAGGAAAAGTCTGGGCAACATTGGCGATTTTTTCTGCGATAGAATAATATCCAGTTGTGGTATTGTTAGTCAGAAGCCCGACGGTAAAAACGCGCGTTGTCGTATAAGCATTGATGGCCAAAAGCGAGATAAAAATATCCCAGCCAGCCCTTAACTGCTGTTTGACTAAAGTGTATCCCGCGAAAGTATACGATATTTTAAACCTATACCAGATAATAAATTGACCAACTAATCCTGTGAACAAAAAGACCAGCGAGTTTGCCATCGGCACCCAGAGATAATCTTGCGGCCCTTTGACAAAAACAAAAATCAGAGTCGCTAAAATAATCCCGCCTATGATATTGAGGATAGCGATGTATTTCATCTTCTCGGTGCCTTGAAAAAACCATACTGGAAAAAGCGTGTTGCCCACGACGGCTCCAAAGCTTAAAGCATAGACAATCCAGTCCTCTTTAAATTTTGGAATAAAATAGACGATGGTGGCCATGATTATCAAGCTTATGAAGGCCATGGTCATTTTGATGAGCATTACCGACGAGAAGACCTCGCTGACTTTTGTGCCGATGTGCCGATGTATGGAGATTTCTTTGGTGGCAGAAACGTTAAACCCATAATCGGTTAAGATCATAAAATATTGTACAAAGGCCTGCGCAAAAGCGATTAACCCAAATTTGTCTGCCCCCAGCACACGGAATAAATACGGAAGGATAATAAGAGGCAGGATATAGGTGATCATCTGCAGCCCAGAGAGAAAAGCGGCATTGCTTATCACCGTCCGCCCTTCATGGGGGTTGACCATTTGGTAAGTTTTTTTGATCAGGACAAATAGGGCGTTCATCAGTGTTAGTTTATAATAAAAATAGACACGTTGCTTGTGATTAAATAAAATATTTTTTTAAATTTACAAAAATGCCGGATATAATACAAAGATAAACCTATGAGCCTGCAATTTCCAAAAAATTTTATATGGGGGTCTGCGACTTCCTCTTATCAGGTCGAAGGCAATAATTCTAACGCGGATTGGTGGGACTGGGAAATCAAGACCAACCATGAACGCTCGGGACAGGCCTGCCGGCATTATGAGCTTTATGAAGAGGATTTTGATCTCGCGAAAGGTCTGCATCATAATGCGCATCGTTTGTCCATTGAGTGGAGCCGCATTGAGCCAAGCGAGGGCCAATTTTCTTCCAAAGAACTGGACCACTATATCGCGGTTATTCTCGCTTTGCGCGCGCGGGGGATTGAACCTTTGGTTACGCTGCATCATTTTACCAATCCCATCTGGTTTAGTCAAAAAGGCGGATGGACACAGGCAAAAAATATTTCTGCTTTTTTGCGTTATGCGAATTTTGTCGTCGAAGGTCTGGCCAAACATGTCCAATACTGGATGACGATCAATGAGCCGACGGTGTATTTTTCTCATTCCTTTCTCTGGGGTGCTTGGCCGCCGCAGCAGAAGTCGGTATTAAAGTCCATAGCTGTATTTGACAATCTTGCGTGGGCGCATATAAAAACTTATCAGAACATTCATAACATTTATCAAAAGTTGGCCTTGCCTAGTCCTCAGGTGAGCATTGCCCAGCATTTACAGGCTTTTGTTCCCTGTGACGATACGTTTCGCAACCGCTTTGCCGCTGGCTTTCGGGAAAAGTGGTATAACTTTTTGTTCGTTGATAAAATATATGCCGCGGGCACTTTGGATTTTTTGGGTGTGAACTTTTATTCTCGCCAGCAGGTGGATTTAAAAGGCTGGGGCTTTAAAAATTTGACGACCGACGTCTGTACGGCGGGTCATGATCCGGTCAAAAAAAATTCACTGGGCTGGGACATTTACCCAAAAGGCCTGCACAAAATTCTTTTAAAAGTCAAAGAATATAACCTTCCGGTTATCATCACCGAAAACGGGATCTGCACGCTCGACGATGATCTGCGATGGGAGTACATTGTCGATCACCTTAAAGTTTTGCATCAGGCGTTATCGCAGGGGGTTGATATCCGAGGGTATCTGTATTGGTCGCTTTTGGATAATTTTGAATGGGACAAAGGTTTTGGCCCGCGCTTTGGACTTATTCATGTCGATTACCAAACTTTTAAGCGCACCGTCAAAGACAGCGCCAAAAGCCTCGCTAAGGTTTATCAAACTGGGTGTCTGGAATAATTTTGTTATTTTAGGATTTTGTGAGAAATTTTGATGTTCAAAAAAAAGGTTTTAATCCTTTGCACGGGGAATTCTTGCCGGTCCCAAATGGCCGAGGGGGCGCTGCGGCATTTTCACTCTGAGCGTTTTGAAGTTTTTAGTGCCGGGACAAAACCGTCTTCTGTTAATCCTGTGGCTATAAAGGTGATGAAGGAGATTGGAATTGATATTTCCGGACATCGTTCCAAACATGTCCAAGAGTTTAAGGGCCAAAAATTTGATTATGTCATTACCGTCTGCGACCATGCCAAGGAGTCTTGCCCGATTTTTTGGGGCGGGAAATTGATGCATTGGCCTTTTCCCGACCCGCCTCATCAAAAGGAAATCAATGAATCCGTTATTGACGAATTTCGTAAAGTCAGGGACATGATCGTGGGGCGGTTTAAGGGATTTAGAGGATAGCTTCAATATTCTCTTTATCCTTTGCCAACAGCTTTAAGCAGTGGTAATTTTAATCACAGGATATTTTATCTATGACAACGCAGCAAATTTTTGAATTATCCGCACGATCCCTTTGGCCTTTTTTACGGCATTTTGTGAAGTTGTCCAAACGATGCACAAAATGTATTTTATCCGAAAAATATACTCAGCTTGAAAATGGTGTTTGTCCGGTTTGCGCAAAAAATTC